>NZ_JBJHAA010000005.1:0-247276 GCF_054050795.1 Blastococcus sp. SYSU DS1024 | reverse complement strand
CACCGCCGTGGTCCATGCCCTCGTGACCACCGCCGTGGTCCATGCCCTCGTGACCACCGCCGTGGTCCATGCCCTCGTGACCACCGCCGTGGTCCATGCCCTCGTGACCACCGCCGTGGTCCATGCCCTCGTGACCACCGCCGTGGTCCATGCCTTGGGCGTCCTCGTCCTTGCCGAGCAACGAGGCCGGCGACGGCCGGTCCTCTCCGCCCGCTCCCGATACGGCCCGCCGGACCAGCGCATCCACTCCCGCGTCCAGATCTACGGCGACGGTGCCCTCACGGTGCACATCGACCCGGTGCCGCGGCTCAGGGATCTGGCTCCACAGCACGTCGACGGCTGCTGCGAGCTCCGGCCCGGGTTCGCCGAGGACGACGAGAAGATCGGTGTCCGCGGGGGACACGGCCAACCGCCAGCCACGCCGGTCCAGCTCGGCCTCGACGGACCACCGGAGTGTCACCTCGCCCAGGACATCCGCGAGCAGCACCCGCGGTCGGGCCAGCGCCCATGCCCGCAGTCGAGCGATCAGGTCCATCGCAGCGCGCCCTCACGCCAGACGTAGGTGACACCGACGAGCAGGACGGCGAGGAATCCGAACATCTCGACGACGGCTGCCGCCCCCATGTCCGCGACCACGACCGCCCAGGGGTACATGAAGATCATTTCCATGTCGAAGGCGAGGAAGAGGACCGTGATCGCGTACCACCGCGCGTGGTAGCGGGAAACGGCGTGCTGCTGCGGGAGCAGACCCGACTCGTACGGCAGCACGAAGGCGGGCTCCCGGGTGCTTCGCAGCGCCGAGGAGAGGGCGTAGAGCCCTCCGACGCCGGCCACGACCAGAACCGCCAACGACAGCAAAGCAACCATGGCGCCCCCCTCGCCTCACGCGGGATGCCTCCGGGAGCGGCCGGGACTGGGCCGGGAACGACCTCGACATCCGGACGACCATCCGGGCATGGCCGACTGTAGAGGTGATCGGGCAGCGACGACCACCCACTTCGGCGACCGAGTCGGACTCAACACGCCAGGACCAGGCGTCTTCCGGTGCCGCGTCCGCGAGCACCACCAACTGGCGGAGGCAGTGCTCCCGCAGCGGCTCGGGGAAACCCGCGGCGAGGCGGTAGTACACGACGCGCCCCTGCTTCGGGTTGGCCACGAGACCCGCCGTGCGCAGCAGCCGGAGTGCGTAGCCGACGGCGTCCTCGTTCACCTCCAGCGCCAGTGCGAGATCGCCGACACAGAGCTCCTCGACCATGTCGAGCGCAAACAGGACCCGGGCCCGGGTGGGGTCGGCCATCAGGCTCAGCCCGCTGGTCAACCGGCCGGTCTCCACCCGGCCGGGGAGTCGGGCGCGGGCGTGAGCAACCCGCTCGGGGTCGGCCATCAGGCTCAGCCCGCTGGTCAACCGGCCGGTCTCCACCCGGCCGGGGAGTCGGGGGCGGGCGTGAGCAACCCGCTCGGGGTCGACCGGGTGCGCATGGTGAGGTTCGGACATCGAGACATACCTCCGGTGCACTCATCCCCATTCGGCCCATACGGGTAGCCCGCATCGTCGGCGGCTGTCCCGCACGGCGCACAAGGCCGATCGACGCCGGAGCATCCAGAAGGCAACCTTGGCAGGGCAGCCAAGATGCTCGACGTCTACTCGAGGATCTCGGCGGGATGGACAACGGGGAGTTCCCCACCTGCATCGAGCAGGACTCCTAGCCCCCCGTCCACGATGCGGCTTACGGGCAGGATGGCGCCGCGACGGTCGCCGTCATCAGGCCGAGGGTGAGGCACGGTGCCTGCACGGCACCGCGCCTCACCGGGCACGGATCAGTCACCCAGCTCGGTGAGCAGCTGCCGCATCTCTTCGATCTCCTGCTTCTGCGTCTCGCTGATCGAGCGAGCGAGATCGACGGCCTCGGAGTTGCGGCCGTCCTCGATCTCGGTCTGCGCCATCTCGACGGCGCCCTCGTGGTGCTCGATCATGGCGTCGAGCCACATGCGGTCGAAGTTCCGACCGGCCGCCGGCATGTCCATGTCCATGTCCATGTCCATGTGCATGCCGCCGTCCATGCCCATGCCACCCATGTCCCCGGACCCGTGGTCCATCCCGCCCATGTGGCCGGACTCCTCGAGCGGCCGGCCCCACTCCTCGAGCCAGCCGGTCATGAGGTCGATCTCCGGCTCCTGGCCTGCTTCGATCCGCTCGGCCAGATCCACGACCCGGGGATCGGAGGCGCGGTCGATGGCGACCGCGGACATCATGAGCGCGCCCTCGTGGTGCGGGATCATCTCCTGGGCGAAGGCGACATCGGTGTCGTTGAACTCTGCGCCCTGATCGGTGGAGCTGTCGTCGGTCGCGGTGGTGCCGGTGGCGGAGGTCTCCGCGGTGTCCGAGCAGCCGGCGAGGACGACGACGGCGGCCATCAGCCCACCGGTGAGGCGGAGGAGGCGAGTGCTGGTGCGGGTCATGCTGGGTCTCCTGTCTGAGGGATGTAGGCATGGGTGCGGGACCCCGGAACGGCGGGAGCTGTCGGGGTGGAGCGTTTCGGCCTAGATCCGCAGGAGACAGAGAACGGAGAGGGCGGGCGGTCGGGGCTGCCTCGACCACCCGCGGGGCCAGCGGAAAGGCGTGGGCGAGCCGCGGACGAGCGGGACCGCCAGGCCTCGGCGGAGTGCCAGGGCCCCGAGGAACGTCAGCCCCGCGAGCAGAACGGCGAGGCACACGGCCAGCACGTGGGCGTCGTGCCACGGGGCCGGCAGGCTGCCAGTCCCGACAGCACCTGCGTCTCCTGTCCCGTGTGTGGCAGGAAGGTGCCCGTGGTCGGGCATCGCACCACCGACGGCGCCGACATGGGCCGATGATGCGGATGGACCGACCGAGGCAGCGGGGCCGAACGACGTGGACCCGTGCCCGACGGTCCGGCCTGCGGCCACGCATTGGATCCCGTGCATGGCGAAGACGGCGGCCAGCAGCAGCAGCGCCGTCCAGAGCCGTGGCACCAGAACCACCTCCCCCACATGACGGTACGACGGGCTGGCCGCGCGCCGAGGAAGGCGCTCACCACACCCGCCGGAGACGACAGCGGAGCCTTCGTCGAAGGCGACCTCGACCATTCGTCCTCCGGCTCACCCTCGCCGGTGACCCGCCCTGGCGGACCGCGCCCGCCGGTCCGACCAGTCGGGCCCACTGCCGCGTTGACGCACCTGCTGGTCGAGCAGCATCCCGAGCACGAGCACGAGCACGAGCGGATCGCGGCACAACAGCTAGTCGGCGGCGTCGTCCTGGGTGACGCGGAGGGTCGGCACGACGGTGATGGTGCCGCACGAGGGCTCGGCGGCAATGCCCTGGCACGGCCGCTGGGCTCGCACCCACTGCTTCCTCGGTCGCTCATGGACGGCGACCGTCGGGGACCACCGCCCGACCTCCTGTCCCGCCGGGTGCCGGCACGGGGATGCCCTCGATCCGACGGAGGTCCCCGATGGCCGGGACATGTGACTCTTTCTTGCGCCGCCATGTCCGCGCGAGCGTGAGGCCAGGCACCGGCGGACGACGATCGGCGCCTTCCTCGAAAGCCCGGGAGGCACCAGACGTGACGGATGCGCCAAAGGACCGCGCGACCCACGGTGTGCAGACCGGGACCGGGTCGCGGTTAGACCAGGCCGTCGAACCGCAGCGCCCGGTCGTCGGCGCCGGCCCGATGCACGCCGGTCACACGGGCCACGGTCCTGGCCCGGCCGCGCACGGGGCGCACGGCGGGCACGCCGACCACGCCGCGGAGTTCCGGGACCGCTTCTGGTGGAGTCTGGCGCTGGCGGTGCCGGTGGTGGTCTTCAGCCACATGTTCGCCGAGCTGCTCGGCTACTCCCTGCCCGCGGGCACCGGGTGGATCGCCCCGGTGCTGGGCACGGTGCTCTTCGGCTACGGCGGGTGGCCGTTCCTGACCGGCGCTGTCTCGGAGATCAGATCCCGTCAACCCGGGATGATGTTGCTCATCTCGCTGGCCATCACGGTGGCCTTCGTCGCCAGCGGGCTCACGGCCCTGGGGATCGGTGGCCTGGACCTGGACTTCTGGTGGGAGTTAGCGCTCCTGCTGGTGATCATGCTGCTGGGCCACTGGCTGGAGATGCGCGCGCTCGGCCAGGCATCCGGTGCCCTGGATGCACTGGCCGCGCTGCTGCCCGACGAAGCCGAGCGGATCGGCATGGCCGGAGAGGCCGAGCGGGTGACCCTGCACGACCTCTCCACCGGTGACATCGTCCTCGTCCGCCCCGGCGCCCGGGTACCGGCCGACGGCGTCGTCATCGACGGCTCGGCCGCAGTGGACGAGTCGATGATCACCGGTGAGTCCCGCACCGTCGCGCGCTCGCGCGGCGACCGGGTGGTGGCTGGCACGGTGGCGACCGACTCCGCCCTGCGGATCCGGGTTGACGCCGTCGGCGAGAACACGGCGCTGGCCGGCATCCGGCGGCTGGTCGAGCAGGCGCAGTCCTCCCGGTCCCGGGCCCAGGCCCTGGCCGACCGGGCCGCCGCCGCGCTGTTCTACTTCGCCGTCGGCGCGGGCGCGGTGACCCTCCTGGTCTGGTCGGTGCTCGGCGAGCCCGACCAGGCCGTCGTCCGGACCGTCACCGTCCTGGTGATCGCCTGCCCGCACGCCCTCGGCCTGGCGATCCCGCTGGTCATCGCCATCTCCACCGCGATGTCCGCGCGCGCCGGCGTGCTGGTCAAGGACCGTCTCGCCCTGGAGCGGATGCGCACCGTCGACGCGGTGCTCTTCGACAAGACCGGCACGCTCACCACCGGCCGCCCCGTGGTGACCGGCGCCGTCGCCGTCGACGGCGCCGACCGGGATGCCGTCGACGGGCTCCTCGCCCTGGCCGCAGCAGTTGAGGGCGACAGCGAGCACCCGCTGGCCCGCGCCATCGTCGAGTCGGCAGACGAACGCGATCTTCCGCGACCGGCGATCAATGACTTCCGGGCCCTGCCCGGGTCCCGCGGCGTCCAGGCGCAGGTGGACGGCGATCTCGTCACCGTCGGCGGCCCTCGCCTGCTGACCGAGTCCGGCGCCGCGCTTCCCCCGGAGGTGCGGACGCGGACTGACCAGTGGGCGGCGGAGGGCAGCACGGTCCTCTACGTGCTGCGCGATGACACCGTCGCCGGCGCCCTTGCGCTCTCCGACCGGATCCGCCCGGAGTCCGCCGCCGCCGTGGCCGCCCTCCACGAGCGCGGGGTCCGGGTGGTCATGATCACCGGCGATGCCCGGCCCGTGGCCGAGATGGTCGCCGCACGGCTGGGCATCGACGAGGTCTTCGCCGAGGTCCTCCCCCAGGACAAGGACACCCGGGTGACCGAGCTCCAGGAACGAGGGCTCCGGGTGGCGATGGTCGGCGACGGCGTCAACGACGCGCCCGCGCTCGCCCGGGCAGACGTCGGCATCGCCATCGGTGCCGGTACCGACGTGGCGATCGAGTCCGCCGGCGTGGTCCTGGCCTCCGACGACCCCCGTGGCGTCCTGGCCGTGCTCACCTTGTCGGCGGCCAGCTACCGCAAGATGCTGCAGAACCTCGCGTGGGCCAGCGGCTACAACCTGGTCAGCGTCCCCCTCGCCGCCGGCGTGCTCGCCCCCGTCGGGTTCGTTCTGGCCCCCGCGGTGGGCGCCATCCTGATGAGCCTGTCCACGGTCGTCGTCGCGCTCAACGCCCAGTTGCTGCGCCGGCTCCGGCTCACCCCCGAGGACGTAGCCCCCCTGCCGCAGGTGAATGGCGATGCGCAGATCGACAACCCGGCCGCACGGCCGGACGTGATGACGGGAGCTGATGCACGGTGATGTGGTGGTACGGCGACGATGGTGTCGGCGTCTGGGGCTGGGTCCTGATGACCCTGAGCATGGTGGCCTTCTGGGGCCTGGTGATCTACGGCGTCGTCTGGCTGGCGCGCGCCTCGACGCGGGACGACCGAGGGAGCGGCCGGGCCCCCTCCCCGGAGGACGTGCTGGCCGAGCGCTTCGCCCGTGGCGAGATCAACGAGCAGGAGTACCGGGACAGGCTCGACGTCCTGCGAGCCCACCAAGGGACGAGGCGGAACTGATGCCCGCTCCGCGAGCCCCGCGTCTGCCGGCCCGGTCGCCGGAGCGCAGGACCTCCTGCGGCAGCCCGGGGACCCCCTGGACCGCGAGGCATGGCTCGCGCGAGCGCGGGCCGACGCCGAGCGGCTGGCCGACGAGGACCTGTCCGACCAGACCGACGCCTGGTGATCCGCGGCGCCGTCCACCGGGTCGACCACTCGGCGAGGCGCGACGTGGGCATGAGCAACGCGGCCGGCGCTACGGCCTGGTCCTCAGCCCCACAGACATGGCCTGGCGCGTCGCCACGATCGTCCCGACGTCGACCCGGGCGCAACCCGCTGTCTTCCGGCCCGAGATCGAACTGGGCGGCGTCCCCACCCGGTTCCTCGTCGATCAGCTGCGCAGCATCGACGTTCAGTTCATCGACGGGGAGCCCGTCTTCTTCCTCCATCGCGACGAACAGGAGGAGGTCGACGTCGCCGTCACCCGCTCTCTCGGCCTCTGACCGGCGCTGCCGCCGCGCCTTACCGGGTGCGGCCGCCGGCGCGGAGGACGGCTCCGCTGCCGCGTTGACGCACGCGCTGGTCGAGCAGCATGCCGCGAGTCAGCGCGCGGATCACGACTCGGTAAGTCGTCGGCGGAGCCTCTCTGAGGCGACGTCCGCCGACCGCACAAAGGAGCGCCAGTCGACGAACCGCACTACTCGCTCTCCCCCAGCGCCTGCAGTCGCTCCCGGTACTCCTCCGTGGCCATCTCTCCCCTGGCATAGCGCTCATCGAGCAGCTGCCGTGCTCGGCTGCGTGCCGGCGGCCCGGACTCGGCGTCTCCGGTCGTCCTGGTGACCCCGCCCCCGATCGCTCGGACGACGACCACGGTCAGGGCCACCGCCGCGACGATCACCAGCAGCCAGATCAGCCACATCCAGCCCATGCCCATGCCGAACCCCACGGTCGACTCCTCTCCTTGTCTCGCTCGTCACCGTCTACGACGGCCGTCCCGGCGCCGATGGGCGTCTGCGTCAACGGTCTGATCAGCGGGACGCTGCGGGTCGTTGCAGCGCTGTGCCGGACATCCCGATGCGCGGGTACCGCCTCACGCCGGGGTTTTCAGCGCGGGTCCATCGCCCCGGAGCAGGCCCCAGCATACCCCCAGGGGAATGCCCCGAACGGTGCTAGAGTTCGGATGGATATACCCCCCCGGGTATGCATCCGAATCGCTGAGGAGCTGACGTGATCCCTGAGATCGACCAGAACACCTTCGCCGCCCGGATCGCCGAGGGCGACGCCTTCGTCGTCGACGTGCGCGAGGCGCGCGAGTACCGCCCCGGCCATGTCCCCGGCGCGCAGAACCTGCCGCTGAGCGTGCTGCCGGCCCGGCTGCCGGAGCTGCCGAAGGACCAGCCGGTGTACGTGATCTGCCAGGCCGGCGGTCGCAGCGCCCAGGCCACCGCGCTGATGCGTGCGGTCGGCATAGACGCCACCAGCGTCGCCGGCGGCACCGGCGCGTGGATCGAGTCCGGACGCCCGGTCGAGACCGCCGCCTGACCATCCGCACCAGCGCACGAGAGGAACCTCGATGACGATCACCGTCCTCCCTTTGGATACCCCCGGCCTGGGTGACCGCACCTACCTGGCCCACGACGGCGAGGTCGCGCTCGTGGTCGACCCACAGCGCGACTACGACCGGATCCTCGGCATCGCCGAGGCGGCCGGAGTCCGCATCACCCATGTGTTCGAGTCCCACATCCACAACGACTACGTGACCGGCGGGCTGGAGCTGGCCCGCGAGGTCGGCGCCCGGTACCTGCTCAACGCCGACGACCCCGTCTCCTTCGAGCGCACCGGCGTCTCCGACGGCGACGTCGTCGAGGTCGGCGAGCGCATGCGGGTGAAGGTGCTGCTCACCCCGGGACACACCCACACCCACCTCTCCTTCGCCCTCGAGGCCGATGGCGAGTCGGTCGCGGTCTTCACCGGCGGCTCGCTGCTGTACGGCTCGACCGGCCGCCCCGACCTGCTCGGCCCCGACCACACCGACACCCTGGCCCACGCGCAGTGGCACTCCGCCCGGCGGCTGGCCACCGAGCTGCCCGACGAGACCGCCGTCTACCCGACGCACGGCTTCGGCAGCTTCTGCTCGGCCACCCAGTCCGGCGGCACCGCGAGCACCATCGGTCAGGAGAAGCTGGCCAACCCGGCGCTCACGACCGACGAGGCCCGGTACGTCGAGGACCTCCTCGCCGGCCTGGACGCCTACCCTGCGTACTACGCGCACATGGGCCCGGCGAACTCCGCCGGTCCCGGCGAGGCCGATCTCTCCCTCCCCACGCAGGCGGACCCCGCCGAGCTGCGCCGGCGCATCGAGGCCGGTGAGTGGGTCGTCGACCTGCGCAACCGCACCGCCTTCGCCGCCGGGCACGTCGGCGGCACGGTGAACTTCGGCCTCGACGGCCAGTTCGTCACCTACCTCGCCTGGCTGATGCCGTGGGGCACCCTGGTGACGCTGCTCGGCGAGACCGCCGAGGACGTCGCCGAGGCACAGCGCGAGCTGGTCCGCGTCGGCATCGACCGGCCGGCCGCCATGGCCACCGGCGGCCCCGAGGACTGGTCCGGCGGCGAGCCGCTGCGCAGCTACCGGACCACCACCTTCGCCGACCTGGCCGCGCAGCTTTCGCGCGACCCGGGAACCCCCGTGCTCGACGTGCGCCGCAACCAGGAGCGCGCCGAGAGCCACATCGCGGGGTCGGCCCACATCCCCATCCACGAGGTGCTCGGCCGGCTCGACGAGGTCCCGTCCGGAGAGGTCTGGGTGCACTGCGCCGGCGGCTACCGCGCCGGGGTCGTGGCGGCCCTCCTCGACGCCCACGGGGTCGGCGTCGTGGCGATCGACGACTCCTTCGACAACGCCGGCCCCGCCGGCCTCCTCCTCACCACCGCGACCCTGCAGGAGATCTCCGCATGACCCGCTCCACCTCGACCGTCGACGCCCCCACCCTCGCCGAGCGCCTCGGGAGCGCCGACCACCCCGACCCGACCCTGATCGACGTCCGCACGCCGGTGGAGTTCCAGTCCGGGCACATCCCGGGCGCGGTCAACGTGCCGCTCGACGAGCTCAAGGGCTCCCTGGACCAGCTGTGCACGGTGCTGGACGACCACCACGACGTCGTCCTGGTCTGCCGGTCCGGTCAGCGCGCCGGCCAGGCGCAGGAGGCGCTGCACCGGGCCGGGCTCGGCAGCAGCCGCGTCCTCTCCGGCGGCATCGTCGACTGGGAGGCCGCCGGCGGGGACCTGAACCGCGGCCGGCAGGCCTGGGAGCTGGAGCGACAGGTGCGGCTGGCCGCGGGCTCGCTCGTGCTGAGCGGCATCGCGGCCAGCACCGTCGCCCCGCGCGCCAAGTGGCTATCGGCCGTCGTCGGCGGCGGCCTGGTGATCGCCGCCGTCTCCAACACCTGCGCCATGGGCATGGCGCTGGCGAAGATGCCGTGGAACAAGCGGGGCGCCCGCTCCACCGGCTCGGCGCTGGACCAGCTGACCGCGACGAGGTGACCCGGTGCTGATCACGCTCACCGTCGCGCTCGCCGTCGTCGTCGGGGTCACCCTGGGGCTCCTCGGCGGGGGTGGATCGATCCTGATGGTCCCCCTGCTGGTCTACGTCGCCGGCATGGACGCCAAGGAGGCGATCGCCGCCTCGCTCGTGGTCGTCGGCGTCACCGCGGCGGTGAGCGTGGTCGGCCATGCCCGCGCCAGCCACGTCCGGTGGCGCACCGGGCTGCTCTTCGGCACCGCCGGCATGGCCGGCGCGTTCGCCGGCGGGTTCCTCGGCGGCCACCTCCCCGAACGCCTTCTGATGGTCGCCTTCGCCCTCATGATGGTCGCCACCGCGGTGGCCATGCTGCGCGGACGCAAGGACGTGGACCCGGCCAGGTCCCACGCGGAGCTTCCTGTGGTCCGGGTCCTGTTGGACGGCGTCGTCGTCGGCCTGGTCACCGGCCTGGTCGGCGCGGGCGGCGGTTTCCTCGTCGTCCCGGCGCTGGCGCTGCTCGGCGGGCTGCCGATGGGCGCGGCCGTGGGCACTTCGCTCCTGGTCATCGCCATGAAGTCCTTTGCCGGGCTGACCGGCTACCTCGCCACCGTGTCCATCGACTGGTCCCTGGTCGGTGCGATCACCGTCGCCGCCGTCGCCGGAAGCGTGCTCGGCGCCGGACTGGTCGACCGCATCCCGGCCGACGCGCTCCGCCGGGCCTTCGGCTGGTTCGTCCTGGCCATGGGCGCCTTCGTGCTCGTCCAGGAAGCGCCCGACGGCGCCCGGCTCCCGGCACTGATCGCGGTACTCGGCGTGACAGGAGCCATGGGAACCTGCACGGCCTTCGTGCCCCGATGTCCCCTGCGTCACGCCGGGATCGTCGGACCCCGCCCCAGGCGAGCCTGAAGCCGAACGGCCGCGCGGCGCGTCCAGGAATGTCCACGCGCCGCGCGGCGCTCCACCGGGCCGTACCCGTCGGGGTATGACGCCGGAGGATGGAAGAGGATGAGGACATGCAACTGGAGAACACCCAGGTGGTCGGCGACGTGATCAAGCGGCTCCGGCGCGCCGAGGGGCAGCTCGCGGGTGTGATCCGCATGCTCGAAGCCGGGCGGGACTGCGAAGACGTCGTCACCCAACTGGCCGCCGTCTCGCGGGCGCTCGACAAGGCCGGCTTCGCCATCATCGCCACCGGGCTCGAGCAGTGCATCACCGCCGGAGCGGACGGCACCGCCGCCCTCGACCGCGCCCGGCTCGAGAAGCTGTTCCTCTCCCTCGCCTGACCACCCTTCGCGGCTCACCCCGCGCACTCCGCCTGGTTCTGGCAGCCTGACCGGGAGACGTCGGCGAGGGGGACTCAGCGCATGGACCAGCCAGAGATGCGACGGCAGGAACGCACCCGGCAGCAACCGCCACGGAGCGTGCCCTGGCTCCTCGACGGTGAGGCCGATGTCGTCGCCGTGGACACCACGTGGGGCGAGATCCAGCACCTGGAAGCGTCCCCCGGGGTCCGCACCGTCGGAGAACTGGAACTGATCGAACTGGTCGGACAGGGAGCCGTGCTCATCGACTGCCGCACGGCCGGGTCCTTCGGAGGCCGCACCATCCCCGATTCGGTACTCCTCCCCCACGACCAGGTGCTCGATCGGCGGAACGAGTTGAACCCCGGACGCCTGTCAATCCTGTTCTGCAACGGCCCCCAGTGCCCGCAGTCGCCTGACGCCATCCGGCAGCTCCTACAGGCGGGATACGCGGCAGCTGCCCTGGCCTACTACCGCGGAGGCATGCACGACTGGGTGACCCTCGCGATGCCGACCCAGTCACGCGAGGACTGACGCGCCACCGCCGCGTCTCGTTCCTGCGGCGGTCACCCGGGCAGCAGCGGTGCCCAGACGGTTCACGACAGCGCGTAGGCCAGGAACACCTACCCCGCTAGCGGGTGCGCGGCCGTCCGACCGGACGGCTGCATGCCGGCCGGCCGGACGGTGGAGGCACTGGTCACGGACGATCCCCGGTGCTTGCGCTGAGAAGGGTTGCCCTGACGCCGCCCCCGCGTGCGCCCGTCATCGGCTGGCCGCCGGCCGGGCCTGGGGGCGGCGGGACCGGCTCGGCCGGCTGTCCACCCCGAGGCGGCACCGGCCGGGCCCGGTGGACGGCGAGCGCGACCAGAACTCCGCCCGCCAGCGCCAAGCCGACGCCGAGGCCGATCAGCACCGCGGAGAACCGGGTCAGCCCCGGCAGCGTGGCGCCCGCACGCACCTCGGCGTCGATACCCGCCGCGCCGTCGGCGCGCATCACCACGACGGTCCAGTCACCCTCGGTGGGCCGCCAGTCCAGCACCTGGGTCCCACTGCCGGTGACCGAGACGGTCCACACGTCGGCCTCGCCCGGCGGCGTGGCGGGCGGTCCACCAGCGACGTCGGTGAGCCCCCGTAGGACGTCGGCGTCGCCGTTCTGACGAATGGCGACGTCGTCCAGCTCGCTGCGGCCCACGCCGTCCAGGTACCGCGACACCTCAGCGGTGCGCCCGAGCCCCATGAACAGCTCCTCGCCGGGACCGGCCGGGGTCACCGCGATCCGCGCCGTGCCGAGCAGCTCGTCGACCGCCCAGTCGAGGCCGTGACCCTCGAGCAGGATCCCGTCGGTGGTGACTGCGTACCGGGCACTGTCGAGGTCGGCGTCCGGGGAGATCACCCAGCCGTCCTCCCGCTGCGTCTGGTCGGCCCACAGGAGCGTGCCACCACCGCCGATGAACCCTGTCGACGTCGCGAGCAGCATCGCACCGACGACCAGCGTGACGATCCGCCCGGCGGGCCAGCTGCCGGATGCCGTCCCGCCGGCCGAGCCGGGCCCTCCCGGAGCGGCCGGATGCGCACCGCCGCCCGCCGGGGACGCGTAGCTCGCCGGGTGGGTAGCTCCGCCAGCAGGCCCGGCCGGCGCGGGACCGGGTGGGACCGAGCCGGGGTCGGTGCCGCCCATGTCCATCCGGAACGGCGGGTAGGCGTCGGTCATCAGCGACGCGTACGCAGCGACGCGCAGTGCCCAGCGGTCCATACCCAGGACGAAGTCGTAGATCGGCCGCGGGTAGCGGCCGGAGAACAGCAGCACCACCCCGGCCACGAACACGAGGAGAGCGACCAGACCGCCGAAGCCCCAGCCGTCGTCCCACATGCCGTCGGCGCCGGCACCGAGCCAGATGCCGCCGCCCACGAACACGGCCACCACGACGTAGTGCGGCAGTGCGAGCAGCCACCACTTGACCAGCACCAGGCCCCGGGAGAGGCGCTCGGGATACGGCACGTCGAGATGCGCCGGGTAGTCCGGCACGTCCGCGAGGGTGAATGGCGGGTAGCGGTCGGTGCCCAGTGCGCCGTAGCCGTAGTAGTGCACCCGCCAGGTCCAGCGCAGCACCCCGACGTTGTAGTCGAACAGCGCTCTGGGGTACCGGCCGGTCACCAGGATCGCGAAGAAAACGATCAACACGACCACGGCGAATCCCAGCCACAGGAACGCCAGTACGACGTAGTGCGGGATCAGCAGGAGCCACTTGACCAGCCACAGCCCGCGCGAGAGCGAGTCGTCCAGCGACGCGTCGACGCGCACGGGGTACGGCGTCCGGCTCTCGGTCACGCCGTCCTCCTCTCCTCGCCGATCGAGATCGCGGGGCGCTCGTCGTCCCGGGTGACCGGCGGTCACGCTGAGATTCGCGTCCTCGGCGACCTGGCGATACGGCCGTGTGTCGCATCGCGGCGGGACCTCGGACGGCGGTGGGCAGGGTCCTCCGGCGTTTCGCCGCGTCTCGCCGGGCCGCGGGACGTTGGTCCCCGGGCGTGGTGACGACGGGCCCCGGGCGCCCGACCGGGGAACGTCCGAGGCTGGACGGCAGCACCGCAACGAGGAGTAGCCATGCCGCCGATCCCCTGCGCCGTCCCGTCCCCGACCGCTGGGCACACCCCGCGCCGGAGCCGAACCGAGGCACTCGAGGAGGCCGCCGATCAGGCGCGCCTCGCCCCTTCCGTGCACAACACCCAGCCCTGGCGGCTCGTTCTGCACGACGATCGGCTCGAGATGTACGCCGACCGAACTCGGCAGCTGCTGACGCTCGACCCGTTCGGGCGCGCCCTCGCCCAGAGCGTCGGCGCCGCCCTGCTCAACGCCCGGGTGAGCCTGGCCGCGGCTGGGTGGGCAGCGGCGGTCGAGCGGCTACCCGACCCCGGGGACCCCGACGTCCTGGCGACGCTCCGTCCCGTCGAGGGGCCGCCCGACCGGGATCTCGCCGCCTTGGTGGGGGCGGTGTCCGGGCGGCGCACCAACCGTCGCGCGTTCAGTGCCGAGGAGGTCCCCGACGATGTGCTGCGCGATCTCGCGCACGCGGTCGCGGCGGAGGGTGCCGAGCTGGTGGTCATCCGGCACGCGCGGCACCGCCAGCTCGTGGCAAGGCTGACCCAGCAGGCCGACGCCGCGCAGAACGCCAACGCCGCTTACCGGGCCGAGCTGCGGTCGTGGACCACGCGATCACCGGCCAGCGGGGACGGCCTCCCCGCCGCCGTCGTGCCGCATGTGGACGGCCGCCAGCACGACGACCTCCCCCTCCGTGACTTCGACAGCGCGGGCACCGGCGCACTCCCTCCCGAGACCCGTTCGACCACGAGTCAGACCCTCGTCCTGCTGGTCACCCCGCAAGACGACCAGGCGGCATGGGTGCAGGCAGGCGAGGCCCTCGAGCGGCTGCTGCTCGAGCTCACCCGCCGCGGGTGGGCCGCCAGCCCCCTCACACAGGCGATCGAAGTGCCCCTCACCCGTACGCAGCTGCGGTCGGCCCTTACCTGGACCTCCCACCCCCAGACGCTGCTGCGTATCGGCCGCGCCGAGCCGACGCCGGCCGTCCCACACCGGCCGCGGGGAGACGTCGTGGAGAACAGCACCAGGCCACCGGACCCGGGCCCGCCGTCGCTTCCCAGCGCGCCCGGGTGACCGGGCACGACACGCCACCCAGGGCAAGACGGCGCGGCACCGCCTCGCCTCGGACGCCTGCGGGGCGACGACATGGATGTGACCAGGGCGTTGCGCCCGATGGTCGCCGGTGTGGACGCGGATCCCGAGGCCTGCGCCACCACCGTCGCCGCCGCGAGGCAGGCTGGACGCAGGCAGGCGTCCGCTGCGGCTCGTCCCTACCTGGCCCTCGGCGCATGCGCCGGGTGCGGGACCGATGACGGCACCGCCGACGCAGAGCCCGGCCGCGACGAGTCGACGACGGTGGACTCCGCCACCGCCCTGGGCCCGGCCCTGGTGGTCCCTCCACGGCACCACCAGGTCGCGGGTCCGGCCGGATGACGATGCCGCCAGGCCCCCGCAGCTCAGGGGTCCGGGCCGTCGTCGCCTGGGCGCTGTTCCCGGCGGTCCTCGCCAGTGCCCACGCCGCCCGGTGCGGGGACCTGCACCGCCTGCTGGTGCATCGCGCGGCGGAGTGGGCGCTCGTCGAGCCGGTGTGGGACGGACGTGCCCGATGCGCGGACGCCTGACCGTCGACGGTTCAGCGGCGCCCGAGCCACCTCCGCCACCACCGTGATGGTGTCGCACGGCTCCCGGCGGTGGTCGGAACGGCCGCGACAGGTGGAGAACCAGCAGCCGCGGCTGGGGCCGGCGGCGGCACGTGGTGTCGCGCCTCCTGGGTGCGCGCGTGCGCGAGGTGGTGCTGCACGACCAGCGGGTCGGGGCGGTGCCCGCGGGCGGCGACGTCATGGCGCGCCTCCCACTCCGCGGCGAGTTTCTCGGCGCTGCTCATCTCGGCCGGTGTCGAGATCGGCTGCTCGGGCTCGGGGACGGTCACGGTTCGGCCCTCCAGGGGTCTCGTGGTCCTGGTTCCACGGTCACCGTGCGGGCGCCCGGCAGGAAGGGGCGCACGGTCCCGGGCTGTCGGGACCAACGGCCCGCGCGGCACCGGCTCTCTGCCGTGTCGGATGGAGGCATGGCGGCACAGCGCACGCCGGAGCTCCCGAGCGCCCGGCCCGGGACGGCGCCGCGCCCCCGCCCGTCCCTCCGGCTGCTGCTGACCGGCCCTGTGGGTGGCACCCTCCTCACACTTGTCGTCGTCGGCGCTGTCTTCGCCGGTGTGCTGCCCCGGATGGCCGACTACGCCGGGGTGTGGGCCCTGGTTCGGGATCTCACCGGTGCGGAGACGGCGGCCGTGGCCGCGGCCGCGGCGGTCAACCTGCTCACCTACGCCCCGGTCTGGATGGCCGCGCTCCCCGGTCTGCGGCTCGGTCAGGCCGTGCTCAGCGACCAGGCGTCGACGGCGGTCTCCAACACCGTGCCGGCCGGCTTCGCCGTCGGTGTCGGGACCAACGCCGCGATGTTCCACTCTTTCGGCTTCTCCGCCGCGCAGATCGCCCGCGCGGTCGCCGTGACCGGCATCTGGAACAACCTCGTCAAGTTCGGCCTCCCAGGGCTGGCCCTGGGCGGGGTGGCGCTCGTGGCGGACGTGCCGCCCGGGCTCGCCGTCGCCGCCGGCCTCGGCAGCGCGCTCCTGCTTGTCGTGGTCGCCGGGTTGATCGCGGTCGTCACGCACCGCTCGGCGGGCGCGGTCGCGGCCCGGCTGGCCGAGCACGTGGTCGGCGGCCTCGCCCGGGTGGCCGGCCGTCGCCCGCCGACCGGCTGGCCGGAGCGGGCCGAACGGTTCCGCACCGACTCCCTCGAGTTGCTGCGCCAACGCTGGGTCCGGCTCACCGTGTCCGCGCTGGTCAGCCACGCAGCACTGTTCGCGCTCCTGCTGGTCTGCCTGCGCACGGTGGACGGCGAGGGTGCCGGGGTGCACTGGCTGGCGGTTCTCGCGGTCTTCGCCATCACCCGGTTGCTGACGGCCGTCCCGGTCACGCCCGGCGCGCTCGGGGTGGCCGAGCTCAGCTACGTGGCCGGGCTGACGGCGATCGGCGTGAGCGCCACGGGCGCCGCGGCCGCCGTGCTGGTCTTCCGCCTGCTGACGTGGTTCCTGCCGATCCCCTGCGGCCTGGTCGCCTGGATCGCCTGGCGCCGCGGCGCCGGTCGTACCCCGCCCGTACTGCCGGGCCGCGCGTGATCTCCGGGTACGGGCGGCGGTGGGCCGACGGCGTGACCGCGGCCGCCGGGGCCGCGGTCACGGTGCTCTGCACGGTCGCCGTGTCCTCGGGTCAGGTGGGCGCGGCCGAGGCAGCGGTCTTCCGGTTCGTCAACGGCTGGCCGGACCCGCTGCAGGGACCGCTCTGGCTGTTCCAGCTCCTCGGTGTCCTCGGGATGCCGCTGCTTGTTGCCGTCCCGGCGCTGGCGCTGCGCCGGTGGCGGCTGGCGCTCGGGCTCTGCGCACTCGTGCCGCTCAAGCTGATCGTGCACGGAGAGCTGGTGAAGGCGCTGGTGCAGCGTTCCCGGCCTGGTAGCACGATCGACGGCGCCGTGCTGCGCGACGTCCCGTCGGCCGGGATCGCCTATCCCTCCGGGCACGCCGTGATCGCCTTCGGGGTCGTCGTCCTGCTGTGCCCGTACCTGCGTGGGCGGTGGCGAGCCGTCGTCCTCGGATTGGCCGTGCTGAACTCACTGGCGCGGGTCTACCTCGGCGCACATGCGCCGCTGGACGTGGTCGGCGGTGCCGCGCTGGGGGTGTGCCTGGGCGCTGTGCTGTGCCTGCTTCTCGGCGTCCCAGCGCGTCAGGTGTGCAGGACGGCCGCTCCGCCGGAGCGACCGGCGGCGAGATCGGCGAGGGCCCGCGGGGCGTCATCCATCGAGTAGGCGGTCGTGGTGGCGCGCGCGCCGAGGCGGACGGCCAGCCGGAGGAACTCCTCGCCGTCGCGCCGGGTGTTGGCCGTGACGCTGCGCAGCCGGCGCTCGTGGAACAGGTCGGATCCGTAGTCGAGCGCCGGGATCTCCGACAACCAGATGCCGGCGACGGCGAGGGTGCCGCCGCGGTCGAGGGCACGCAGGGCGGCCGGCACGAGTCGGCCGGCCGGGGCGAAGAGCACCGCGCCGTCCAGTGGCTCCGGCGGCGCGTCCGCCGCGCCGCCGACCGGGTCGACGCCAAGCTCGCGGGCCAGACGCCGGTTCCGCTCGCCGCGGGTGAGCACGTGCACCTGCAGCCCCTGCGCCAACGCGACCTACGCGGTGAGGTGGGCGCTGCCGCCGAAACCGTAGATGCTCAGCCGACCGCCGGGCGGGACGTCAGCGCAGCGCAGCACCCGATAGCCGATGATGCCGGCACACAGCAGAGGTGCGACCTGCGCGTCATCCAGCCCCTCGGGCCCGTGTGGCGCAGGTCGGCCTCCGCCAGGTGCAGGTCGGTTCGGCAGACGCCGCAGCAGAGCACGTCGACGCGAACCTCTCCGTGGCCGGGTTCGGGCAGCGACCGCTCGACCCGGTCGAGCGGACCCCCGCCGATCGGCGCCGGCGTGCCCACCACCCAAGCGCGCATGACCCGGTCAGCGAGCGACCGCGGCGGCCGGTTCCTCCACCGACTGGGCCGCCGCCCGCGCCCGCTGCGGGTGCACGATCATGACCGGGCACGGCGCGTGGACCACGCAGTGCAGCGCGACCGAGCCGAGCAGCGTGCCGGCGATGCGGCTGCGGCTGTGGCTGCCGACGACGAGCAGGGCCGCGCCGTCGGCGACGCGGATCAGTACGTCCGCCGGCGCACCGTCCTCCACGCGAAGCCGCGTCGGCGTCCCGGCGCCCAGCACCTCGGCGATGACCTCCTCGGCGCGCCTTCTGACCTGCTCACGGGCCTCGGCGATCGGAGGCAGGGCCATGGCCTGGACCTCGCTCCAGTAGGCCTCCGGCTGGTACACCGCGATGATCTCGAGCTGGGCGCCGGTCCGGCGCGCCTCCTCGGCTGCGCTCTCCAGTGCCGCCCGCGACATCGCCGAGTCGTCGATCCCGACGACGACGCGGGGCGGGTGCTGCACCGCGCCGGGGTGCACGACCACGACCGGGCACGGCGCATGCGCGACGCAGTGGAGGGCCACAGACCCGAGCAGGGTGCTGCGTACACCGCCCCGGCCCCGGCTGCCCACCACGAGCCGCTGCGCGTCCGCGGCGCGTGCGACGAGGCGTTCGGCAGGCGCTCCCGCGGCCGCGACCACCTCGACGCCGACCTCCGCGGCGCCCGGGACGGCAGCCACGGCCGGGTCCGCGCGCACCTCCGTCAGGAAGCCGTGGACGCGGGCCCTGGTGTCCTCGGCGATCTCGTCGAGCCGCCGGGTGTCCACCAGCAACGGGTCCATCCAGGAGAAGTCGGCCCAGAAGGTGCTCACGAGCTCCAGCTCTGCTCCCGCCCGTGCGGCAGCGCCGAGCGCCCAGACGAGAGCAGCACGGGCTCCCGGTGACCCGTCCACGCCCACGACCCACCGCGTCGGAACAGGTCCCGTCCGCGCGTGCCCGACGCCCGGCTGCGCGGCCGCCTCCGGAGGTGTCTGCGGCATCGTCACCGTCATCCCTCGACTTTCCGCCCGGACGCGCGCCGGACCTCCAGGCCAGCCTGCGTGCCGAGCCGCCAGGCGGACGCGGGCCGACGTCCCGGGGAACGGGGACCTTCGTCCCCCACCAGGGGGCCTCTCGCCGCCGTCCCCGGCGGGACGCCGCGCCTAGCGTCGACGGGGAGCCGGTCGGAGCACCGGGGACGGAGAGGACACCCATGAGAAGCGTGCTGTGCCGCCTACCGGGACTGGTGGCCGCGGTGGGCGCGGCCGTCGCTACGACCGGCCTGCTGAGGCGGCCGAGTGGTGAGCCGCGCACCGTGGCCGTCCCCCGCGGCGGGACGGCGGACCTGGCCGGGAGCGGCCTGTACCGCTACGACACCGTCTTCACCGCCGCCGGGAACACCGCGGTCGACGCGGTCGTCCTCGCCCTGGGCATCCCGCTGGTGGTCAGGGCGTGGCGAGAGCATCGGCGCGGCTCCCCCCGCGGGACGGTCCTGTTGGCCGGAGCGCTCGGCTACCTCCTGTACGTGTACGCCACCTACGCCCTCGGGGTCGCCTACAACCCGCTCTACCTCGCATACGTGGCCCTGTTGTCGGCCAGCCTGTTCGCGTTCGTCGCGGCACTCGCCACCGCCGACCGCCGAGCGCTGGCCGCAATCGCCGCGGATCCGGCGTTCCCCCATCGGACGCTCTCGCGGTTCCTGCTCACCGCGGCCGCCGTGACCGCTGTCGTGTGGCTGCAGCCGCTGGTGACTGCGCTCCTCGCCGGGACCGCCCCCGCGCTCCTGGACGTCTACACGACACCGGTCACGTTCTCCATCGACCTCGCCGTCGTCGCGCCCGCCGCGGCCCTGGCCGGACTGCTGGTGCGCCGCCGGGAGCCCCTCGGGTACCTGCTCGCCGCTCCCCTGCTGGTCACGATCGTCCTACTGCTGCCGACCATCGCACTGAGCACGGCGCTGCAGGCCGGCGCCGGGATCACGTTCACCGTCCCGCAGATCGTGGGGCCGATCGGCGGGTTCGCCGTGCTCGGCGCCCTGGGTGGGTGGCTGCTGTCCCGCCTGCTCCGGGCACTGCCTGTGACGGCGACCCGGCGCCTCGAGGAGCCCGGTGTCCACGTCCACGTCTGAGTCACCCGCCGCTGCCACCCGGCCACCGAGGGCGTTCATCCGCGGCCTGGCCGCCGCCGACCTACCCCACCTCCCCCCGGCAACCGAACCCGTCGCCGACGACGACCTTGCCGGCCTCCCGCACCCCGTGCGCCGGTACCTGCAGGCCATGGGCGCCGTGGGCCGCCCGCGCACCCGGTCGTTCCGTGCCCACCTGCGCGGCCGGTTCCGGCGCGGTCCGGCCGGACCGTGGATGCCGTGCGACGCATGGCAGTACAACAGCGCCGATGAGATCGCCCGCCTGTTCCGCATGCGACTCCTGTTCGCCGGCGTGGCACCCGTGTGGGGCTGGGACACCTACCGGGGCGGGCACGGGCGAATGCGCGGCAAACTGCTGGGCCTCGTGCCGGTCGCGGACGGCTCCGGCCCGGAGTTCGACACCAGCGAGCTGGTCACCTGGCTGAACGACGCCGTCCTGATGGCCCCGGGGATGCTGCTGGACCATCGAGTCACCTGGGAGGCGACCGGAGACGACTCCTTCCGCGTCAGCCTCACCGATGCCGGCCGGACCGTCGCCGCGGAAGTCCCGCTGGATGCCTCCGGCCGCCCCCGCGATTTCCGCACCGACGACCGCTGGGCCGACCTGCCCGGCGGCCTCGTGCGCGCCACGTGGAGCACGCCGGTCCTGGACTGGGCCACGGTGAACGGCAGGCCCCGTCTCGGCCGCGCGACCGCGGTGTGGCACCTGCCCGACGGCAGCCGGCTGACCTACGGCGAGCTGAGCCTGGTCGACCTCGCTCTCGACGTGCCTCCCGGGAGGACGAGCAGATGATCCGCGTACTCGCGAAGACGGCCGGGACGGCGGCGCTGACCATGCAGCTCCTGCACGTCACCCGGAACTGGGGCGCCACCCGCGGCGAGGTGACGCGCGCCCTGCCCGGCGACGAGCTGGTACCGGGACCGGCCGAGCAGACCACTCTGGCAGTCACCGTCGAAGCTCCACCGGAGGCGGTCTGGTTGTGGCTGGTGCAGATCGGCAAGGGCCGCGGCGGCATGTACAGCTACGACTGGCTGGAGAACCTCATCGGGCTGGACATCCACTCCACCGACGAGATCCGGGGGGAGTGGCAGCACCTCACCGCCGGCGACCGCGTCGTCGTCGTCCCCGAGGGCTACGGGCCGATGCCCGACGGCTATTCGTTCCCCGTCGCCCAGGTGCTCCCCGACCGGGCGCTCGTGCTGCGCCAGGCCCCTCCGGAGCACCCGTGGAACGCGGTGTGGTCCTTCCACCTCGTCCCGCATGGTCTCGGTCGGTGCCGGCTGCTGTCGCGGTCACGGACCCGGCGGCAGTCCGAGCTGGGGCTGCGTGTGGCGACCCGGGTCATGGAGCCGGTCACGCTGGTCATGACCCGGCAGATGTTGCACGGCATCAAGGATCGCGCCGAGCGGCGGGCCGCCAAGGGCGCGCCCGTGCCCGCCGGTGCAACCAGCCGATGAGCAGGAGCAGGGGCAGGTGGATCGCCGGCAGGTTCGTAGCGAACCCCGCGGTAGGTAGATGTCGGTGACCGAGCCGCTGGTGGCTCCGGCGTCCGCGGCGAGATCCGTCAACGGGCAGCGGGACCCGTCCGCGGCGAACACCAGGCACTCCCCCGCGACAACCGCGGCCGCCGCCGCGGACCGCCGATCGCCCCGACCGCGCAGGCCCGCACACAGCAGGTAGCCGACGCAGGCCTCGATCAACGCCCACGCCGCCGTGTGAGCAGCCCGGATGAGCGCCAGCCGGCGGGCATCGGCCCGCGGCGGATGCAGCCGCCGGTGCTCGGCCTGCGCCCGCTGCCGGACGCCGCGGAGCATGCGCCGCACCATCGGTAAGTCGCCGAACCCCATGAGCAGGGCCGCGAGCAGCCGGTCGGACAGTGGACCGGCGTAGGCGGTGTGCAGCCGGGTGACCTGGCGTGTCCGACCGTCAGGGAGCGGGGCGAGCCGCCAGGCCTACGTGCTCGTCGGCGTCCGCCACAGCATCTCGCGCGGCCGCTCGAAGGACGTGACGACGAACGCCGTCGACACCGGCGGGGACAGGGCCATCGGCAGCACGCCCCCACCTCCAGGTCTTGCAGGTCGGGCACGATTCGCCGGGCGCTCGGATGCACCAGGTCGCGAGCGGGTCGTCGCTGTACCCGCCAGCCCGGAGGCAGCCGACCTGGACCAGCCATGGCCACACCTCCTCGGGAGGGGCGGCGACGGTGATCGCGGGCGTGCAGCGGTAATGCGCCCGCGGCAGGACGTCGTCCCCTGGCATGGGCGCACAGACCTCGGCGGCGGTCGCGCCCCACCGGGTGTGCCAGGGGCGCACCAGCGGCGACAGGGAGAACAGCGTTAGGTCGGCGATGACCTCCCGGACCTCTTGGGTCAGGTCTGCGGCAGTCGGGCGCAGCGGCGCCCAGCTGGACACCCTGCTCGGGTTCGTGTCGGTGTCGGTGGTCACGGGACGACCGTCGCGCCGTCCGTGCTCCGGTCGGCAGAGCCGTTGGTCGAGACCCGCGCTCCGATGGGCCCGGTCCGGCCGGGGTGGCTAGGGCGGCCTCGCCGTCGGCACCGGCGCCCCCGGTCACGCCAGCGCGGTGTCAGCAGCCGGCACCTCGCCGCCTGCACGCCTGCGCCGTGTGCCGGACGTCCCCCGGAGATCCGCGACAGACGGGGCGACGACCTGCCCCAGGTCGGCCCAGTAGGCCTCGACCGAAGCCAGGCGACGACGTGGAGTTCCGCCTCGAGCCGGATGGCCTCCTCCACGTCCCGACGGTGCCGTCCGGCCCGGGCGCGGTCGCCGTGCCGGACGTCCCGCAGCACAGGGACCTGGGTCACACGACGAGTGGCCCAGCGGCCCTGGGTCCTCGTCCGGCCGCGGCCTAGCGTCGGTGCTGACCCCGGCTGGAGGAGGAACGGTGCGGATCAGAGACGTCATGACACGCGAGGTCGTCACCGTGGGACCGGAGACCTCGGTCAAGTACGCCGGCGAGGTGCTGGCCGAGCACGGCTTCGCCGCGCTCCCGGTGGTGGACGACGACGCCCGGCTCGTGGGAATCGTGGCGGAAGCCGACGTGCTCCGCGACCGCCTGCCTCGGGATCCGCGCCTGCACCTGCGCCGGGACGCCGAGCCCGAGCACACACTCCCGTTGCTCGTCCGCGGCGTGATGACCGAAGAGGTCCGCAGCGTGGAGTCCACGGGCGACATCTCCGACGTCGCGCGGCTCTTCGTCGACGAGCGGTTGCGCAGCGTGCCGGTGATCGATGGGGAGCACCTGGTCGGCATCGTGAGCCGCCGGGATCTGCTGCGGGCCCTGGTGCGGACCGACGACGGGATCCGGTCCGAGTTGACAGACCTCGTCGAGCGCTACACCGGGGAATCCGGTGCATGGGACGTCGCGGTCACCGAGGGTTTCGCGAGCGTCCGCCGCACCCGCGGCGAGTCCCAGGACCCGCCGGGCACCGAGGAACGCGCGCTGACCGCCCTGGGGCGGACCATAGGCGGCGTCGTCGCCGTCCGTGTCCTGCCACCCGCCACGGCCGGCGCTACCGACCCGCTCCCCTCCCACGCCTGACGAGGAGCCATGACAGCCCAGACCGCGCACCGCCCCGTCCTCGTGGGTGTCGACGGCTCCGACACCGCCCGCGCCGCCGTCGCCGCAGGGACCGATGAGGCGCGTCTCCGGTCGGCACCGCTCCACCTGCTCACCGCCACGACGTGGCCGATCCACGACATCTCGCTGTCGCCGGGGCAGGAGTCGGAGCTCAGCGGCCTGGTCCGCGATGGCGCGGAGATCCGCCTGCGCGAACTGGCGGCCGAAGCGGCCGGCGTGCTGGGCGCCGACCGGGTCACCTGGTCGGTGGTGGACGGCGACCCTGTCCGGGCCCTGTCCGCGGCCGCGGCCGACGCCCAGCTCCTGGTCGTCGGTGCCCGCGGGGTCGGCGGCGTCGCCGGGCTCGTCATCGGGTCCACCGCGGCCGGCCTGGTCGCGGTGTCGCCGTGTCCCGTCGTGGTGTTGCCCGACGAGACGGCCGTGGTGGTCCGCGGCCGGTCATCGGTCGTGGTGGGGGTCGAGGGACGGCCCGAGGACGAGGAGGTCCTGCGCTTCGCCGTTGCGGAGGCTCTCGCCCGTGGTACCGACCTCGTGGCGGTCCATGCGTGGCAGGAGGTCGTGCTGGAGGCCGCATTCCGGTCGATGGGGCCTCTCGTGGACTGGGCCGGCGTGCATGCCGGCGAGGAACGTCTCCTCGCCGAGGCGCTGGCCGGCTGGCGGGAGAAGGAGCCCGGTCTCGTCGTCCGTGAGGTCGTCGTCCGCGACCGGGCACCCGGAGCGCTGCTCGCCGCAAGCATGACCGCGCAGCTGCTGGTCGTCGGCCACCGGCACCGGCGCCTGCTCGCCCGGTTGGGGTCGACCACGCACGCCGTCCTGCACCGGGCCGGCTGCCCGGTCGCCGTGGTGCCGGTGGGCGGTGCCCGGTGACGCCGTACCGGGTGCTCGTGGCGGCGGCCAGCCGGCACGGCGCCACTCGCGAGATCGCGGCGATGCGCGCACCCGTCGGCGATGCCCGGGACCGGGCGCAGGTCCGGGCGTGGGCCGAAGAGCTCGCCGCCAGCCTGGGCGCCGACTGTCCGGCACCGACCACGGTCGCCCCCACCGGCCGAGGCTGACGGCGCGGGTGGCTGGCCGCACCGGACCCCGGAGGACTGGTAGTGCCCGACTAGCTCGGGGACTTTCGACTTTCGGCGTGGGACCTTCGACCTCAGTGGCCTGAAGTCCTGGGAGGGAAGAGTCGGACCGGTAGTACGACCGCGGCAAGGCCGCCCGGCGAGGACGCGAGGAACCGCATGCCGACGACGGACGACCCCCTCCTCGAAGCGCTCTCCCCAGCCGAGTGCCGGGCCCTGCTGGTCTCGGTCCCGATCGGACGCCTGGCTTTCACGGTGGGTGCACTGCCCACGGTCCAACCAGTGCACTTCATCGTCCGCGGGAACGACGTGCTCATTCCCGCCCGACGGGGCGGCAAGGTTGAAGCGGCCAGCCACGGGGCGGTCGTGGCCTTCGAGGTCGACGAGTACCACCCGTCCACCAGGACCGGGTGGAGTGTCACAGTCGTGGGTCGCTCCCGGGTGCTCACCGATCCCGCCGAGGTGGCCGCCCTCCGCCGCGCCGGCCTCATCGCCTGGGCCCCCGCCCCGGACGCCTGCGTGATCGCCGTTCGGATCTCCCGGATCACCGGCCGTCGGCTGTCCCGGCCCCTGCCGTCGCACGGCGGCGTCGCGGAGCGTTCCGCTCGGGCCCGGGACCGACCCGCCGCTCCTTGAGCGGGGTCTCCCGGCGCGGGCTTCTCCACCGGGAGGAGGCTGGTTGACCACACGACTCGACGGTGCAAACGTCGGCGTCCCACGGAACGTCGACGGACGGGGCAGGACGATGCTGGAGGACCGGCCGATCGGCCCGCCACCGACTCGGGATCTCCTGTCAGGGATGCGGCTGACCGAACTGCTCGACGAGGTCCAGGACCGCCTCGAGACGGTGGCGCGGACCCAGGAGCGGGTCCAAAGCCTGCTCGACGCCTTCCTCAGCGTCTCCACGGGCCTGGACCTGAACGCGACGCTGCGTCGGATTGTGGAGGCCGCGATCGGCCTGGTCGACGCTCGCTACGGCGCACTCGGGGTGCTGGGCCCGAACGGTGGACTGTCGGCCTTCATCCACGTCGGCATGGATGCTGACGTCGCCGCCCGGATGCCCCACCTGCCCGAGGGCAAGGGCGTCCTCGGGCAGGTCACCGCCGAGCCGTACCCGCTGCGCATCGCGGACCTGTCCACCCACCCGTCGTCGGTCGGGTTCCCCGAGGGTCACCCGCCGATGCGCAGCTTCCTCGGCGCCCCGGTCCTCGTCCGCAGCGAGGTCTACGGCAACCTCTACCTCACGGAGAAGCGCGACGGCGACTTCACCGCCGAGGACGAGGCCGTGCTCACGGCCCTGGCCGGCGCCGCGGGCGTCGCCATCGACAATGCCCGTCTGTTCGAGGAGGCCGAGGTCCGGCGGCGGTGGACGGCCGCCGCCGGCGACGTGCGGGAGAAGCTGCTGAGCGACGCGCCGCCGGAGGCGGCGCTGGATCTCATCGCCAGCCGGGTCCGCGATCTCACCGGCGCCGACGCCGTGTGGCTCATGGTAGGACCGGACCCGGACGACGGTCGGTACGAGTTCCGCGCCCAGACCGGGGATGATCTGGAGGGCGTCATCGGCTCGCGCCTGCTGCCGTCGGAGGCCCCGCTCCTGGAGGCGGTCGCGCAGGCACAGTCGGTGGTGGCCCTCGACATCAGCGGGATGGCGTACGACGGGCCCAACGCACATGTCGACTGGGGTCCGTGCATTGCCGTACCCCTCCCCGGCCGCCAATCGGCCGGCGCCCTGCTCATGGCCGCCCGGAAGGCGGGTGGAGCTCCCTTTGATCCGTCGCTGGCGTCGTTCATGGCGCCGTTCGCGGACCAGATGGCCGCGGCGTTGGACCTGGCCGAGCAGTGGCGCGCCGCCCGGAGGCTCGACGTGTTCGAGGACCGGGACCGAATCGCCCAGGACCTGCACGATCTGGTCATCCAGCGGGTGTTCGCTGCGGGCCTGAGCCTGCAGTCGGTGCTTCCGCGGGTGACCGACCCGCACGCTCAGCGGCGCATTCGGGACGTCGTCGAGCAGCTCGACGGCACCGTCCGGGACATCCGTACCACGATTTTCGACCTGCACACCACCGAGGACACCGGCGCCGACAGCAGCCTGCGCCGCCGAGTCCTCGACATCGTGACCGAGACGGCCGGGAGTGACCTCTCCCCCACCGTCCGCATGTCCGGGGCGGTCGACAACCTGGTGACGGGAGATCTCGCGGCGGATGTCGAGGCCGTGACGCGGGAGGCGGTGAGCAACGCGGCCAGGCACTCCGGTGCCCGGCACGTCACCGTGACGCTGGACGTGACCGATGAGGTGGTGGTGGAGGTCGTGGACGACGGTCGCGGCATCGACTCGCGGGCCGCCCGCAGCGGGTTGCGAAACATCACCGACCGTGCCGGCCGACGTGGCGGCGGCGCGACCATCGAGGCGCTGCCCGACGGCGGCACCCGACTGCGGTGGTGGGCCCCGCTGCGCTGAGACCCGGTTCAGCGAGGGCGCGAGGCAGCCGCTCCGGAACCGCGTAGCTCCGTTGCCAAGACCGCCGCCTGGGTGCGGCGCTCCAGCCCGAGCTTGGCCAGCAGGTGTGAGACGTAGTTCTTCACGGTCTTCTCGGCCAGGAACATGCGCTCGCCGATCTGCCGGTTGGTCAGGCCCTCCCCGATGAGTTCCAAGACGGTGCGCTCCTGCTCGCTCAGCTTGGCCAGAGGCCCAGCAGGCTCCGTCGCCTTTCGCATGCGCTCGAGGACTGCGGTGGTCGCAGTCGGGTCCAGCAGCGAGCCACCCGCCGCCACGGTGCGGACGCCGTCGACCAGGTCCTGTCCGAGGATCTGCTTGAGCAGGTACCCCGAGGCCCCGGCCATGATCGCTTCGAACAACGCTTCATCGTCGCTGTAGCTGGTCAGCATGATGACCTTGAGCTCCGGCATGAGGGAGCGCACGTCGCGGCAGACGGACACCCCGTCGCCGTCGGGCAGGCGCACGTCCAGGATCGCGACGTCCGGCCGGAGGGCGGGGATGCGGGCGACCGCCTCCCTGGCATTCTTCGCCTGGCCGACCACGGTGATGTCGGGATCGCTCTCGAGGAGGTCGGCGACGCCGCGACGGACGATCTCGTGGTCGTCCAGGAGAAAGACCCGGATGACCCTTCGCTGGTCGTTCTCGTCCACAGCTACCTGCTCCATCTCCACCGCCGCTCGCGGGACCGAGCCACCGCTGACACCTGCAAGCGAGGCTAGGCCCGACGCGGACCTACCGAGCAGGGCCGAAGGTCCCGCCAGACCAGGGCGGACGTCACCCCCCGAGCATCGGCCGGATCGCGACGTCGGTCCCTACAGCAGGGGTACTGCGTCCCTGCCGGTGCCGGTGGCCACGGCGCCATGGTCGGCGCATGACCGAGACATCCCGCGTTCTGGTGGGGTACGCGACGGCTACCGGGTCCACGCGGGAGATCGCCGAGTGCATCGCAAAGCGGCTCCGCGGAGCCGGGGCCCAGGTGGACGTGCGCGCGGCTGGGCCCGACCTCGACCTCGACGGCTATGACGCCTTCATCCTCGGGAGCGCCGTGCACAACATGGCCTGGTTGGAACCGGCCAGCGCGCTCGTCGCTCGACTCGCACAGGAGCTGCGCGGACGACCGGTGTGGTGCTTCAGTGTCGCTGGCGTCGCGCCGCAAGGCCGGATCGGCCGGTGGCTCGCCGACCAGGAACGAGCCCGGCTGGACCGGGCGCTGCCGTCCGCACTTCGGCCACGCGCGCACCAGCTCTTCAGCGGGTTGATCGCCACGCAGGGGCTCCCGCTCTGGGGACGCCTGTTCCACCTGCTCATCCGCGACCGCCCCGGCGACCGCCGGGACTGGGCCGCGATCGAGGCGTGGGCCGACGATGTCGCCGAGGCTCTCGCGTCCTCGGCCGCCGGCACGGGGTCCCGGTGAACGAGCGCACCGCCCGCTGGCTGGCGCCGGCTACCGCGGTCCTCGCCGCGGACGTCATTCTCCTCGTACTGCTGGGGCCGTTCGGCACTGGCGCAATCGACTACCGGGTCTCCGAGCCGCTACGCCACCGACTCCAGGGCGTCGACGCCGTGTCCCTCACCGTTCTCGTTCCCCTGCTGCTCACCGCGGCGTGGCTGACCCGCAGCCGGCGCTGCGCAGGCCCTTTGCTGTCGCTCGGCGCGGCTCTGACGACGTGGTATTTCGCTGCTGCGCTGGTGCTGGGCCCCATCGCGTTGGGCGGCGCGGGAATCGAGCGGATGTTCCTCCCGCTGATCCTCGGCGTCCTGCTGCTCGCCGCAGCGGTCGTGGTCGGATCGTGGCGGGGGCTGCTCGCCGGCTCGGTCAGGTTCGACCGCGCAACCAGCCGGCTGGTCGCGGGGCTGGTCCTCGTGGTTGTGACGGTCCTCGTCCTCGGCCGCTACCTCCCCGAGTGGGTGGCGCTGGTGCACGGCACCGCCTCCTCCGGCTACCCGGACGGACCGGAGGCCTGGTGGGCCGTGGCGTTCACGCACCTGGCGCCACTGCTGCCCGCGATGGTGACCACCGGGGTCGGGCTCCTACGCGGTGCTCGGTGGGCCGGCATGGCCGCTTTCACCGCCACCGGCTGCCTCGCTCTCATCGGGACTGCTGTCACCGGAATGGCCTGGTCGGCGGCGCTGCACGGCGATGTCAGCGCCACGACCGGCACCGCATGGCGGATGACCGGCCTCGCCGTCCTCATGGCGCTGCCCGCCATCGTCTGCTGGACCGCCGTGATCCGAACCGGCCGGCACAACCTGCCGGACGGCGTGACCGGTGACCTCGCGGACGTCGTCGCTGCACCGCCGCTGCTCACTCGGGCCGGCATCACTGATGTCCTCGCCGACCTCGACGCTGTGGGATCGCTGCGTTGACGTCCACGCCGGTCGACCCGTGAGAACGGGACCTCCGTCACTGCTTCACACCCTGCCGGCTGTAGCACGCTCGAGCCGTCCGAACGAGCATCCGGACCAGACCCGCACCGCCCAGGAGACCCCGTGCTGACGACCCGCCTCGACAGGACCACCGTGCGCGCCGCCGTCGCACTGGCCAACCGCGCACCGTCGGTGCACAACTCCCAGCCCTGGCGTTGGCGGATCGGCACGTCGAGCATCCACCTGTTCGCCGACCCCGACCGCGCGCTGCCCATCACCGACCCGCAGCAGCGCGGCCTGATCATCAGCTGCGGCGCAGCCCTGCACCACCTCCGTGTGGCGCTGCTGGCCACCGGTTCGGCCAGCCAGGTACACCGGCTGCCCGACCCGGCCCGCCCGGACCACCTGGCGGCGGTGGAGCTGTCTCCGGCGCAGCCGACTGCCGACGACCTCGCCCTGGCCCAGGCGATCGAGAACCGGCGCAGTGACCGGCGGGTGTTTTCGACCTGGCCGGTGCCGGCTGATACGTCGAGGACCTGGGGCGCGCCGCGGCCGACGAGGGCGCCGGCCTCGTGGTCCTCGATCCCGTCCGCCAGTGGGCGGTGGCGCGGCTCGTGGAGCGCGCCGCCGTCGAGCAGGCACTCACGCCGGGCCTAGCTGAGGAGGTCGCCGCCTGGACCGGCCGGGGACGCGGCGCGGTCGACGGCGTTCCTGCGGTCAACGTGCCCGGCGACATCACCGCCGCGGTGCCCGTGCGGCACTTCGCCGGTCGGGAGATGCCCCAGAACGAGCTGGGCCGCGGGGAGTCGGACGGCACCCTGCTCGCGTTGCTGGCCACCGACGGCGACGCCGTCGTGGATCGGTTGCGCGCTGGCGAGGCCCTGAGCGCCGTGCTGCTGGCTGCCACCGCCATCGGCCTGGCCACCGACCCGATCAGTCAGCCGCTCGAGGTGCCCGAGACCCGGGCCCGGCTCGTCACCGACTGCCTGCCTGCCGGCGGCTCCCCGCAGGTGCTGGTGCGCCTAGGCTGGGCGCCGATCAGCGCCACCCCCGTGCCCCCGACCGGTCGTCGTCCGGTCGACGACACCATCGACCGCCTCGAAGCGCCCTGGCGCTGACGCCGCACGAGTCCGGAAGAACCCGCAGCAGGACCGAACTCCAGGCCGCTCGGGCCACCAAGACGACCGTCCCGGGGAACCTCGCCCCCCGACCTGCGCTGGCTGCCCGAGGTACGCGACTGGGGCCTGGCGCATGCCACCGGAGTGGATGCCGATGCCACAGGTGGAGACCAGGTAGTCCCGGGCGAGCGCGTCGGCGGCCTCGGGGACGGCGACCGGCCAGCCGCCGGGCGATCAGGAGTCCTCGACGGACGAACCGATCTTGTTGATGGTGACCCGACTACGTCGCCGTCCAAGCCCCGCGATCTCCACGCCTGTGCGCAGGTCGGGATCCCGAACCGCTGCCGTGAGCGACGATGAGCCGACGTCGGGGCTCAGCACGGTCGGGGGCTCCACGCAGGGGCGCTGCCGAGTTGCCCCCGCCGACGTCGTCTTGACCACGGACTCAGCCTCGGGCCTACTGAGCTGCGACGTTCAGGGCCGAACGGCCCGATGACTCCGGCCCAACGACGGTGCCGTTCCGTGCCCGCGTCCGGGACGCTGGCACCATGACACGACTCCGTTGGGCCGACCTCACCCCTGGGCGCAGGGCCGCGCTGCTGACCCTCGCGTCGGTGCAGCTCTCGCTGGCAGCGACGGCCTGGGCGGACCTCGCCACCCGTCCCGCCGCACAGGTCAACGGGCGCAAGGCGGTGTGGGCGGTGGTCATCGCAGTGAACTTCGTCGGTCCGGTCGCCTGGTTTCGCTGGGGTCGGCGCCCAGACCCGGCACGGCGCTGACGACCCAGCCGCCGCGATCACCTGGGTCGCGTCTGGTCACGCCGGCAACATCAACGGTGTGGTGCTCGCCTGCGACGGGGGCATCCGCGCTGTCACCAGGAAACCAAAGCATCCGGACGACCTAGGCCCCATCTCGCCAGAGCCATTCGTCCGTTCTGGGCTGCCGCCCGGCCGCCTAGCGTCAAGGTGGTTGAAACCCGACCCACGAGGTGGTGAGCAGGCATGACGCGTGCCCTGGTCGTCTTCGAGTCCGTGTTCGGTGACGCACGGACAATCGCGCACTCGGTCGCCAAGGGATTGTCCGGCAGTCTCCCGGTCGACGTCGTCGCCGCGGCCGAGGGCCCTGCTGAGGTCGGCCCGGACGTGGCCTTGCTGGTCGTCGGCGGGCCCAACCACGGGTTCTCGATGCCCCGGCCGTCGACCCGGGAAGGGGCCATCAACCAGTACGGGGCAGAGATCCCCGACACCAGCCGCGGGCTGCACGAATGGCTCGACGCGGTGCGGATCACCGGCGCCGGCACGCACGCTGCAGCCTTCGACACGCGGAGCGATCACCCCAAGCTGTTGGTGAAGATAGACCATGCGGCCAAGACGGAGGAGAAGCTGCTCCGCGGCCGCGGCCTGTCGATCCTCGCGCCCGCCGAGCACTTCTACGTCACGGACCCGAAGGGCCCGCTCGCCGACGGCGAGGAGGTCCGTGCACGGCGTTGGGGCGCGTCGCTGGCCGACCTGCTGGCGAGGGCCGCCAGGTCCTGACCGAGCGGAACGGTTCCCTTCAGGAGGCCGGCGGGGAGCTTCGATGTCCCGACCTTGACGGTGGGGAGCGAAGGGCGGGGAAACCTCATTCGTGCGCCGGCTGGGGACGGGTGGTCGTCCTGGCGATCGTGCTCAGCCGACGGGAATCCTCGTGTTCCTGGAAGAGGTCACCCGCCCCAGCCTGGTCGGTCACGGTCGAGCGGATCGTCGACCGGCGGGGCGCGGGTCCGTTCGGCGCGCAGCTCGATGCGGCCGCCCGCACCGCGGAACAGCATCGGCCGGGCGTGGTGCGACGGCGGGGCGCGCACCCGCCGTACCCGCCAGCGCCTGGACTGCCCTGGGGCGCATCCCTTCCCCTCGGCCTCCTGTCCCCGCAATCTGCGGCGCTCAGGCGTCCCTGCGCCGCAGCGCGACTCCGGCGGCGATCAGCGTGAGCAGGACGTAGACCATGAACACGGTGAAGCCGGCCCACGGCGCGAGCGGTTCCGGCGCACCGGCCGCAGCGGCCACAGCCTCCGGAGCGACGATGCGCTCGCCGGCCGTCGACGGCAGGTACGGGTAGACGGCGACGAACGCATCGGAGGCCAACATCAGCAGCTGAGCCAGCGTGGACAGCAGCAGCAGGACGACGAGCACGGCGGTGATCGCGCCGGCGGTGTGCCGCAGCAGCGCGCCGACGCCGAGCCCGAGCAGGCCTACCCCGGCCAGGTAGAGCCCGGTCCCCCAGAAGATCCGCAGCACCTCCGGGTCGCCGAGGTCGGCGGCGTCGCTGCCCAGCACCATGACGGTGGCCAGGTAGGACAGGGCCACGCCGAGGATGCCGAGCACGAACCCGACGACCGCGATCAGCAGCGCCTTCGCTGCCAGCACCGGCGTGCGGGTGGGCACGGCCGAGAGAGTGGATCGGATCTGGCCGGTCGAGTACTCGCCGGTGATCATGAGGGCCCCCAGGACGGCCACCACGACCTGGGCGAAGGTGTAGCCCAGCGCCAGGACCGTCCTGCCGTCGGGTCCGGGATTGTCGCCCAGGGTCGAGGCGGCGGCCATGAGCACGGCGATGAGCACCATCGCCAGCACGGTCGCGAGCATCGCCCAGTAGGTGGAGCGCAGGCTGCGGAACTTGATCCACTCCGCGAGCAGCACGCGGCGGAAGGTGACCGGCTCGACGGCCACCGGACGACCGGTCGGCACGGGCGTGGTGGCACGGCTCATCGGGACCCCTCCGCGGCACCGGACTGGGACCGGTACTCGACCGCGTCGCTGGTCAGGGACAGGAAGGCGTCCTCCAGGGACACGTGTACCGGAGTCAGCTCGTGCAGGGCGATGCCTTGCGCGGCCGCGGCGTCCCCGATCCGCTCGCTGCTCAACCCTCGGACCTCGAGCTCGTCGGACGCGCGTGAGGCCACGTCGGCGCCGGCGGCGCCGAGGACGCGGGCGAGCTCGGCCACCCGGGGCGACCGCACCCGAACCGTCTCGGCACGGGTCGCCCCCAGGATCTCCTCGATGGGGCCGGCGGCGATGATCCTGCCCCGGCCGATGACCAGCAGACGGTCGGCGGTCTGGGCCATCTCGGTCATCAGGTGTGAGGAGATGAATACCGTCCGACCCTCACCGGCCAGGCGCCGCACCAGCGTGCGCACCCACTTCACTCCCTCGGGGTCCAGCCCGTTGACCGGTTCGTCGAGGATCAGCGTCCGCGGATCCCCGAGCAGCGCGGCGGCGATGCCCAGCCGCTGCCCCATCCCGAGTGAGAAGCCGCCCACCCGCCGGTCCGCCACCCCCGTCAGGCCGGTCATGTCGATGACCTCCTCGACCCGGCGGCGAGAGATCCCGTGCGTGGCGGCCATCGCCCGCAGGTGCTGCCGTGCGCTGCGCCCGGGATGCACCGACCTGGCATCGAGCAGGATCCCCACCTCGGCCAGCGGCGCCCGGTGCCGGACATAGGGCTTGCCGTTCACAGTCACACTGCCCGACGTCGGGCGGTCCAGGCCGACGATCATCCGCATCGTCGTCGACTTGCCCGCCCCGTTGGGTCCCAGGAAGCCGGTCACCGCGCCTTCGGAGACGGTGAAGGAGGCCGCGTCGACCGCCGTCGTGCTCCCGTAGCGCTTGGTCAGATCTCGAGCCTCGATCATCCGTCGTGTCCCTGTCGTGTCCGTCGTCGGTCGTTCGTCTCGCCCAGACCCACGCTTCGGGAGGTCAGGTGCGATCGACACCGCTCCAAGGTCCGGTCGTGCCGGGACGTTCGTCACTCCACGGGCGCCCGACCGGTGGTGGGCGAGGAGGCCTCCCCCGCCACCGGTGCGGCTCCGCTGACCCGATGGTCGGGTCTCCGTCGGCGTGGTGACCTCAGCCGGTCCTTCGTCCCGGACTCCCGCCGCCGCACCGATCACGGGCCCGGGTCCGTCGCCTCCTTCGGTTCCCGTCTACCTGGCCGCGACCGCAACCTCACCGCTCTCGACAGGCCGGCGGGTACGAGCAGCAGGAACCAGACGATGGGTCCCAGCAGGATCGTCACCACCTCGCCGAACCGGTCGCTGCCCGACAGCACGACCGCAAGGGCGATCAGGGTGCCGACCCAGACGATGACCGCTCCGGCCAGGTAGATGGCGGTGGTGCGTCGATCCACGTCCGATCTCCTCTCGACCGGTCAGCGAGCGGCGGCCCGGCCGACATCGGCAACGCGGGCGGTTACGGGCACCGGCCGGTGGTCGAAGCCGAGCCGGCCGCGGGTCAGGACGACAAGCGCGACCGCCGCCGCGAGCAGCACGCCGAGGATGGTCGCGTCGACGACCAGGCTGTCCTCGACGAGCACCAGGTGGTCCAGCGACGGCGTGAACGCGCCGTGCAGGACGACGCACAGCAGCAGGCTGCCGGTGCGGTTCCACAGCCAGGTGTAGAAGACGACGAACAGCATGGGCCCGACGAAGCCGATGCCGTAGATCGGCAGATGCCACAGCCCCCAGATCAGTCCGAGCAGGGCGGTGGCCGCGAGCGGTGAGTGGCGTGCCTGCAGCCGGTCCAGAGCGAAGCCGCGCCAGCCGGGCTCCTCCTGGCCGCCACCGACCAGGGCGACGACGACGAACGTGGCCACCCAGGAACCGGCCGCCGGCCCCAGCCGGTCCAGCTGCACCTGCTCGCCGAGCAGCGCCAGCACGCCGTTCATCGACACGAACAGCGCTACCGGCAGCCCGAGGGCGTAGGCCCAGTACCTGGCGGGCACCCGCCACCGCAGCAGCGGGCGCAGCCAGCCGCGCACCGAGCCTCCCGACGAGCGGACGACCACCCCGGCGGCCACGGCCGGCCCGAACGCCCCCAGCGCCAGGAGCACAGCACCGGCTCCCCCACCGACGCCGAGTACCGCCGGGGCCCACAGCAGCCACGAGATGCCGTAGGCCAGGAGCACGTAGGCCAGCAGCGGTCGGGCGGCGACCCGCTCGCGCAGCGGGCGCGTCGGCTGGGCGGTCACCGACGGGCGCCCGAGGCCGTGCTGCCGACGCCCGGTCCCGCCGGCGACGGCGCGGGCGGTGGCGGTGACGGTGGCGGGGGGCCGTGGGCCGGGAGGGCGTCCGACGGCGGGTACCGGTGGGCCCGGTGCACGGCGAGCGCCACGAGGAGCACCCCGACGGCCAGCAGCACACCCCCGGCGGCCAGCAGACCGATCGAGATCCAGGTCAGGGCGGGCACGGTGGCCGCGGCCTGCGCCTCCACCGTCACGCCGGGCTCGCCGTCGGCCTGCATGATCACGACCGTCCAGGAGCCGTCGGCCGGTCGCCAGGTGAGCGTCTGGGTGCCCGTGCCGCTCGCCTGCGCCGCCCAGATGTCCAGCTCGCCGGGCGACCGCTCCGGCGCGCCGCCGGCCACGTCGGTGGAGCGCTCGACCGTTGGCTGATCGCTGGGCCAGGTCGTGCCGATCTCCTCGACCACCCGGTGCGCCACGCCGGAGAGGTAGCTCTCCACGGCCGACGTCGGCGCCACCCCGATGAGGACCTCGGTGCCGGGATCGGCTGCGGTCACGTCCAGCCGAGCCGTCCCCAGGAACTCGTCCATCACCCACTCCTGGCCGGCGGTGTCCAGCCGAATGCTGTTCGAGACCAGGGCGTAGCCGTCGGTTCCGAGCTCGGCGGTCGGCGTCCACAGGTAGCCGTCGTCCCGTCCGGCCTGGTCGGCCCACAGCAGGGCGCCGCCGCTGCCGAGCAGACCGGTCGCGGTGAACAGCAGGACTGCCCCGACGACGACCGAGACGACGCGGCCCGCCGTCCAGGTGCTGCGTGGCGGAGCAGCGGACGCCCCGCCCGCCGCGGACGACGGGTATCCCGCCGGCGACGGACCTTCGGCCGGTGCGGTGGCACCAGTTCCGGGGGACGCCACTGGGGGCGGGCCGCCGGGCAGCGACCCGGGGTCGGTCCCGCCCATGTCCAGCCGGAAGGGCGGGTATCGGTCGGTCATCAGGCCCGCGTAGCCGGCGACACGCAACGCCCACCGGTCCATGCCGAGCACGAAGTCGTAGATGGGGCGCGGGTAGCGGCCGGTGAACAGCAGCACGATCGCCGCGATGAACACCAGCAGGCCGACCAGCCCGCCGGCGCCCCAGCCGGAGTCCCAGCCGTCGTCCGGGCCGGTGCGGGTGCCCAGCCACAGCCCGCCGCCGATGAAGACGGCCAGCACCAGGTAGTGCGGGATGGCCAGCAGCCACCACTTGACCAGCACCAGCCCCCGGGACAGCCGCTCCGGGTAGGCCACATCCAGCCGAGCCGGGTAGCCCGGGACGTCGGCGAGGGTGAACGGCGGGTATCGGTCGGTGCCTAGCGCTGCGTAGCCGTAGTAGTGCACCCGCCACGTCCAGCGCAGCACCCCGACGTTGAAGTCGAAGATCCCCCGCGGGTAGCGGCCGGTGAACAGGATCGCGAAGAAGGCCACGACGGTCAGGACCGTGAAGGCGATCCACAGGAATGCCAGCACGACGTAGTGCGGGATCAGCAGCAGCCACTTGACCAGCCACAGCCAGCGGGACAGACCCGGCTCCAGCGTCGCGTCGACGCGGACGGGATAGGGAGGCGGTCTGTCGGTCACGGGAACTCCTCGGTGTCGACGACACATCCGAGGTTCCGCTGTTCCCGGGCGGGTCGACACGGGCCAACGGGTCGTTGGGGCAGGGACCTCCGTCCGTGCCGGGCGGTGACTCCGGCCCTCACCATCCCTGGCATGGGATGGGGACGCCGCTGGCTCCGGCCGACATGCTCCCCTCTCGATCGCCGAGCCGGGGGCGAGTCCTCGGCCATCCAACAGCTGCTCGAGCCGGCCGACGTCGGCTACCGGTTCCGCACCAGCCGGATCCGCGACAAGTTCCTCGCCGGCCAGCCATCGCACCGGCTCCAGCGGCTGCACCGCGACGCCGCGGCCCCCCTCGAGTCCGTGGGGGTTGCGCCGGCGCGCATCGGTGCGCACCTTCTCCGTGCGGGCAATCCCGCGGCGGCCGATTCTCACCTGCTCACCGCGGCGCACCTATCGTTGACGGCGGGTGCTGAGGCAGTCTCGGGACGTGTCAGAGCCCGGGCTGGTGACGTTGCACCTGTGGGGCGTTCCGGGCCGCGTCGTTCCTCGGGCCCTCTTCCACATGGCGGCCGACCGCATTTCCTTGCCCCACACCCCCGGACTGCGCTTCGCCAAGCTGCTGGGCACCGGAAAGGGACGGACGTTCAGCGCGCGCGACGCCGATCCCCGGCGCTGGGGACTTCTGACCGTGTGGGACGACGCCTCGTTGGCCACGGCGTTCGGGGAGGGCGGCATCGTCGAGAGCTGGCGTCGCTTCGCCGACGAGGAATGGGTCGCCCAGCTCCGCCCGCTCTCCGCGCGGGGCCGCTGGTCGCGGCAGGAGCCGTTCGGCCGCCCACCGCCCACACCATGGGCGGGGCCGATCGCGGCCGTGACGCGAGCCCGGCTGGTGCCACACCGCGCGGTGCGGTTCTGGCGTGCGGTGCCCCCCGTATCGGCCGACCTGCACCGGGCACCGGGCTTGCGCCTGGCGTTGGGCATCGGCGAGCGCCCCTCGGGCTCCAGGGCACGTTCAGCGTCTGGAGCTCGTCCTCGGCTTTGAACGGCTTCGCCTACACGAGGGCGCCACATGCGGCGGTCATCGAGCGCACCGGCCGCGAGGGCTGGTACGCCGAGGAGGGTTCGGGTCTCCGTTCCAGGGGCGTCAGCTGCGGGGGCCAGAAGGCTCGCATCAGCGGCCACGTGCCGTCGGCCAGACGGAACCCTCCAGCAGGTCGACGGCGGGCCGCATTCGGTCGTCCGCCGGGCCCGTCCGCGCCACCAGGTCCACGACCTCGATGAGATCGGGACGCCAGTCGAGCGGGAAGGTGGGCAGCAGCCACTCCCCCGGGCGCGCGGTCGGCGTGCCGATGGGTACCACCGATCCGTCGACGCGCTGGAAGAGGCGGCGCTCCAGAAATGCCTCGCGGATCGAGCCGAGCAGTTCATCGACGGCCGGATGCCGACGGTGCCGGCGCCACAACTCGAGCGCCCGGCCGTTCTGGTCAGGCCGACCAGACACGTGGTCGGCTCGGCCATGCACCCGCCGTAGCGCGTCCGGACATGGGGCCGGTAGAGGACGACGTCCCCCGGCCGGAACGACCGCGCGCCCGCGGCGGACTTCCTGATGCCGGACCGTCCCATGCGATCTGCGGCTCGGCGAGGTCGGTGCGCCCACCGAGCAGGTACGTGGTGGCGGCCAGCCGACATAGCTGGCGAGGACGCCGTCTGGTGTCCCCGTGCGCGAGAAGACGCCGTCGCCCGTGGCGGCGGATCGCGACAGGAATCCGACCGCGGCCTGCCAACCGTCTGATCCGGCGCCCACGCCCAGCTCGGCGAGCAGGCTCGTCCGCCACAGGGTGGGGAGCACCCGGCGGGAGGCATCTCCGGAGGGCCCCCAGCTGCCGTCGCCGTGCTGCCCGGCGAACACGGCTGTGATCCGTTGATCGCCATGGGCCCGCAGCCGGAGCTTCTCCAGCGGCGGATCCGCAGGAGACGGGACGTCCACCGCCAGCCGCACCGACACCACGGGGTCGTCGAGCGCGCAACCCCATCAGCGCTCGGTCGATGTCCCGCTCAGCTCACCACCTCGGGATTCAGGCGCAGGACCCGGTACCGGCGCCAGTGTCACTCCTCCAGGACGGCGAGCACTAGCCGCCGGATCTCAAGGTCCTCCCGCGCCGTGACGACGGCCGTCCGCACGGTCGCGCCCGCCGCGCCGATGTCCGCGTCATCGGTCGCGGACCTGTTGCCCGCGTCGTCCAGCGCGACACCGAGGTGTCCCAGTCCCGCGGCCAGCGCCGCCCGCACCTCTGGAGAGTGCTCGCCGACCCCGCCGGTGAGCACCAGCAGGTCCAGACCGCCGGTGGCGGCGGTCATGGCCGCCGCCTCGCGCACCAGCCGGTGCACGTAGACATCGAATGCGAGGGCGCAGCCGTCGTCCCCGGCCGCCCGTCCGACGAGGACGTCGCGGAGGTCGCCCGTGGTTCCCGACAGTCCCTTGAGGCCGGCGTGGTGCTCCAAGACGTCGCCGAGCTCGAGCAGCGGGACGTGCCCGTGCTCGAGCAGCCAGAGCAGGAGACCGGGGTCCAGCGTGCCCGGGCGGGTGTTCATCACCAGACCCGCTAGCGGGGTGAAGCCCATGGTCGTGTCGACGGAGATCCCGCCCCGGACGCCGGCCAGCGAGGCGCCGGCGCCGAGGTGGCAGGAGACGATCCGCAGCTCCGCGGCATCCCGGCCCACGAGCTCGGCCCCGCGCCGCACCGCCCAGGCGTGCGACAGCCCGTGGAAGCCGTACCGGCGCAGTCCCCAGCGTTCGTTCCACTCGCGCGGCAGCGCGTAGGTGGCGGCCGCCCGCGGCAGCGACGCGTGGAAGCCCGTGTCGAACGCCGCCACGGCCGGGATGTCTGGCAGCAGCTCCCCGGTCGCCCGGATCGCGGCGAGCGCCCGCGGGTTGTGCAACGGCGCCAGGTGGCTCACCGAGTAGAGGTAGGTGGTGACCCGGTCGTCCACGACCACCGGCCCGGCGTACCGCGGCCCTCCGTGCACCACGCGGTGCCCGACCGCGTCGACCGACCCGCATGTCGCGATGAAGTCGGCGAGCGGTTGCAGGTGTCCCGCGCCCTGCCAGCTCTCGACGGTGGTCGCCGCCGAGACGGCCCCGTCGTCGTCGAGGCGGCTGAGCTTGAGGCTGCTGGAGCCGGCGTTGACGACGAGGACCCTCACGGCTCAGGCTCCTCCATCGGACCCGCGTCGGTGGTCACCGGCCCCCGGCGCCCGGACCACTGCCAGTCGCGAATCTCCGGGAGGTCCTCGCCGTGGGTGCGCACGTGCTGCCGGTGCTCGATGAGCTGGTCGCGGAGCCGATCGCGAGCGTGGGCGCCGATCGTGCGGAGCCGGGGCACCCGGTCGATCACGTCGATGGCCAGGTCGTAGCGGTCGATGCCGTTCATGACGCAGATGTCGAAGGGCGTGGTCGTCGTCCCTTCCTCGACGTAGCCGCGTACGTGGAAGTTGTCGTGGTTGGCCCGGCGGTAGGTGAGCCGGTGGATCAGCCAGGGATAGCCGTGGTAAGCGAAGATCACCGGCTTGTCGGTGGTGAAGTAGGCGTCGAACTCGCGGTCGGACAACCCGTGCGGATGCTGCCGGTCGTCCTGCAACCGCATGAGGTCCACCACGTTGACAACCCGGATGCGCAGGTCCGGAAAGAGCCCCCGGAGGAGGTCTACGGCCGCGAGGGTCTCCATGGTGGGGACGTCGCCGGCGCAGCCGAGGACGACGTCGGGCTCCTCCCCCTCGTCCGTGCTCGCCCAGGACCAGATGCCGATGCCCTTGGTGCAGTGCTCGACCGCGGCGTCGACGTCGAGGTACTGCAGCGCCGGCTGCTTGCCCGCGACGATGACGTTCACGTACTGCTGGGTGCGTAGGCAGTGGTCGGCCACCGAGAGCAGGGTGTTCGCGTCGGGGGGCAGGTAGACGCGGATGACGTCGGCCTTCTTGTTGACGACGTGGTCTATGAAGCCGGGGTCCTGGTGGGAGAAGCCGTTGTGGTCCTGGCGCCACACGTGCGAGGTGAGCAGGTAGTTCAGCGAGGCGATCGGTCGCCGCCACGGGATGTCGTTGGTCGTCTTCAGCCACTTCGCGTGCTGGTTGAACATCGAGTCGACGACGTGGACGAACGCCTCGTAGCAGGAGAAGAAGCCGTGCCTCCCAGTCAGCAGGTAGCCCTCCAGCCACCCCTGGCACAGGTGCTCGGAGAGCACCTCCATCACCCGGCCGCCGGGGGCCAGGTGGTCGTCGCCGTCCACGGTCTCCGCCATCCAGGCGCGGTCGGTGACGTCGAGGACGGCGCCGAGCCGGTTGGAGTTGTTCTCGTCCGGCGCGAACACCCGGAACGTGGTCATGTTCTCCCGCATCACCTCGCGGAGGAACGTGCCGAGGACCCGGGTGGCCTCGACCGCTCCGGTCCCGGGTGCCGGCACCGGCACGGCATGGTCGCGAAAGTCGGGCATACGCAGGGGTTTCAGCAGTTCCCCGCCGTTGGCGTGCGGGTTGGCGCTCATACGCCGGGCGCCCGCCGGGTGGAGATGCCGGACGACGGGGACCGGTGCCCCTTCGGCGTCGAACAGCTCCTCCGGTCGGTAGCTGCGCAGCCACTGCTCCAGCACCTCGCGATGGCCATCGTCCTCGCGGGCGTTCTTGAACGGCACCTGGTGGGAGCGCCAGGTCCCCTGGACCTGGAGCCCGTCCACGACGTCCGGGCCGGTCCACCCCTTCGGCGAGGCCAGCACGATCATCGGCCACCGCGGCCGCTCGGTGACGCCGTCCTCCCGCGCACGACGGCGGATCTCGGCGATCTCGTCCAGGCACCGGTCGAGGGTGGCGGCGAACTGCTGGTGCATCGTCGCCGGGTCGTCGCCTTCGACCAGGTAGGGCGTGTGGCCGTAGCCGCGCATCAGCTCGAGCAGCTCCTCGCGAGGGATGCGCGCCAGCACCGTCGGGTTGGCGATCTTGTACCCGTTCAGGTGCAGGATCGGGAGGACGGCGCCGTCGGTGACCGGGTCAGCAAACTTGTTCGCGTGCCAGCTGGCCGCAAGCGGTCCGGTTTCGGCCTCGCCGTCGCCGACGACGGCGGCGACGACGAGGTCGGGGTTGTCGAAGGCGGCCCCGTAGGCGTGCACGAGGGCGTACCCCAGCTCGCCGCCTTCGTGGATGGACCCCGGCGTCTCGGGCGCCACGTGGCTGGGGATGCCGCCGGGGAACGAGAACTGCGTGAACAGGCGCTGCAGACCCGCTTCGTCCTGCGACACGTCCGGGTAGACCTCGCTGTATGTGCCCTCCAGCCACGCCGCGGCCACCGGTCCGGGCCCACCGTGGCCCGGTCCCATCACGTAGATCATGTCCAGTTCGCGCGCGGCGATGGCCCGGTTGAGGTGCGCATAGATGAAGTTCAGGCCGGGCGTGGTTCCCCAGTGACCGAGCAATCGCGGCTTGATGTGTTCCGGTCGCAGCGGCTCGCGCAGCAGCGGGTTGCCCATCAGGTAGATCTGGCCGACCGACAGGTAGTTCGCCGCGCGCCACCACGCGTCGAGCGCCTGCAGTTGCCGCTCGTCGAGCGGGCCGTTGCCTGCGGTGGCGTCCGCCAGCAACACGTCCGTGGGCTCCGTGTTTCGGGCCGGACGGCCAGCGTCCCAACTTGGCGCCGTGCCGGTCATGAGTTGTCCGCGTTCGACGCGAGCGAAGCCTGCTCCCCGCCGGTTCCGCTGCGGACCACCGTGACCGGGCACGGCGCGTGCCGGATGCACTGGTCGCTGACCGAGCCGAGCAACAGACCCGCGAAGCCCCCCAGTCCGCGTGCACCAACGACGAGGAGGTCCGCTCCTTCAGCTGCTTGCAGCAGTTGCCGCACCGCGGGCCCGTGCGACACGTGACAGGTGACCGACGGGCTCAGGGAAAGGCCGGCCGAGGCGACGTGCGCGTGCAACTCGTCGTGCACGGCCGTCTCGAAGTCCCGCAGAGGCGGGACGTAGCCGGGTTCCCATGTCGCCGGCCGCGGAGCGGTCGTGAGGTGCCACACACGAACGACGTGGAGCTCCATGCGTGCTCGCGCGGCGAGCCGCGCAGCCCATGTCAAGGCCTCCTGGGCGCACTGGGAGCCGTCGTGGCCGACCACCACCCCGCCCTCAATGGTGACCGACTCGGCCACCTCCTCCATGAGACCCACGCTGCTCTCTCCTCCGACACGACGGGCTGAGTCGACTGACCGCCTCCTCCGTCACCATCTCCGCTGGCGCTCGCGCAGCATGAGGGACCAAGGTCCCGTCCTCCCCGTCATCCGTCCTGAGTTCGGCTCGCCCGGCGTGACGGCCCGGCCGCTGCGCAGATTCCCCCTGGGACCGGTCCCCTATCGCCGTTGCGAGTCGGACACGGACACGGCCCCGTGCCTGCACGCCTCAGAAGCAAGCCCCTTGGGAACAGTTCGCCCTGTCGACGTGGCACGTCGGATGCGCGGCGGGCGGACAGGCCTGCCTGCTTCACGCGCGTGAACAGCCACTGACGGCAGATGCCCGCTCCCAAGCCGGCGGACAGGGCACACTCCGGGACGAGGAAGTTCGCCAGTCACGGCAGTGTCGTTCACCGGAACGTGGCCGCCGAGATCTGGGCCCGGAAGAACTCTCCTTCGGGCTGTCGGCCGGTTCCCCACCACCAGCCTGCGCGGAGTGCTGAGCCGATGGTCACGCCGGCGAAGGTTTGCTCGGCCTCGATGTCGACGCCGAAGGGGTAGCGCCCGAACGGCTCTCCGTTCGGGTTGCCCCAGCGTTGCATGAGGACGCCAAGCAGCTCGCCGTCCGGACCGATGTGGAACTCGGCGCTCTCCTCCTCCCCATCGATGCGCCAGGTGACGACGACGCGGTCGTCATCGGAGCCAGCTGTCCACGTCGCGGCAGGGAAGGTGGTCGGCGCAAGAGCCATCTCTCCGGCCAGGCGGCCGGCGGCGCTGCGGGTGACGTCAGGCCCGGTGGCGGACATGACCGGGATCAGGCCGCCCAGCCGCCAGTGCATCTGGCCGGATCCGGAGCTGAGTCGGTCAAAACCGGTCACCGGGATCCCGAGGAAGCGGGCGGTCGCGGCCCAGATGAATCCGCGAGGCGGGGCGAGCACCTGGCGCGCGGTGAAGGGGCGCCATGCGCCGATGCGGATCTGTCCGTGCATGGAGAGCTCCACTGTCTCCCACAGCGGGGTGCCGGGGGCGATCGCGTGGGTCAGCCAGCGGCGCGCCGGTTCGGGCAGGTCCGCGACCATCGCCGGGTGGAAGATGCCCGGCTGCGGGGTGTCGTGGTTGAGCAGCTCCCACTCCCCGCGCACGCTACGGGCGGCGCGCGGCACCGACGTGCCGGTCACCGGGGGCCTCCGGCGTCCTGGCGGGTGCGGTGTGCCCGGGCGACGGCAGTGGCGACGGCGACCAGCACCGCGGCGTCGACGAGTAGACCGGCCGCCGCGATGGAGGCCGAGGGCAGCAGCACCGCGATCGACACCAGCGCGGCGAGCAGCCCGACCGGCCGCCACGTCGGCCGACCCCGCAGCACCAACACCGCGGTCAGCAAGAACAACAGGGCTGCCGCCAGCCAGATGCCCCCGACGATCATCCCGGGTATCGAACCGGCCGCCGGCGACACGTCGCCGTAGCGCAGCTCACCCGGCTCCCCCCACTGCCACAGCAAGCCGACGCCCATCAGGTGGATAAGACCGTGCCCGGCGAGCACCGCCGCCCCGGCTGCTCGTAGCAGCCGGGGCGCAGCCGACCGTCCCGTCGGCGACCCAGAGCCCGTCACCCCTCGCACCGTAGTTGTCGCCGTCCGTCGGCGCTCGGCACCTCCTCATCAGTGGAGTGATCGCCCACCTGTCCGCGTCCGGTGTCAGGGACGACGCACCCGCAGGACGGTAGCTTCGGATCCGGTTGGCGGACCACCTCGGCAAGGCGGCGCCCAGCGTGGTCGCCGGTTCCCCATACCCGACCGACGACCGATGACCGATGACCGATGACCGGGAGTGTCCGTGGATGGAAGGTCTGCGCTGCGCTGGATCACGGTGCTGCTGTTGGTGGTGCTGATCGTCGGGGGCTGGGTCGGTGGGATCAGCTTTCTCACCGATCCGAGCGGCAGCGGCCTGGGCATGACGACCGATCAGCTCCCCCCATGGCCGTTGCTGGACGACTACACGGTTCCGGGCCTGCTGCTCCTCCTCAGCTTCGGCTTGCTGCCGGTGCTCGCGGTGGTGCTGCTGGCCCGCGGCCACGTGGCAGGCTTCCGCGCCGCAGCCGGAGTCGGGTTGCTGTTGGTCATCTGGATGCTGGCGCAGTTCGCTGCGATCGGTATTCTCCTGCCGGGCATGCAGTTCGGCTTCCTCGCGGTCGGCGGAGTGCTCGTCGCGCTCGGCCTGGCTGGTGCGCGGCACGTCCGGGACGAAAGAGCCAGGGTCGGAAACGGCCGGCCGCATAGAACTAGCGACCGAAGCACCTGACCGCTCGCGGGCCACCCCGGTTCCTCGACGCCTCCGGCCGGCGGCTGGGCACGCTCATTTCTGTCGTCTCCGAGCTGGCCAGGTGGCTAATCACGGCCAATCACCTGCGGTGATTTGCGAGACCTTTCTAGCTGAGTGGGAGCCTTCGTCACCGCCACAGCGGCAACGCAACGGCCGCAGGCTCCCGCATCTCACGCCACAGTTCCGGGCGAGCCGAACCCATCCGGGTGCGGCAGAGGCCGGCCTAGCGGAGCCCGAGTAGCACGGCAGCAGCGGAGACGCCGGAACGTGCCCGCCACGCCGACGAAGACCTTGGTGCCGGGGTTAGCTGTTCCTCTTCCTCGGCGCCCGTCTCAGCGCGCACACCGGGCGCACGCTTGGGAGGCGGCTCCGCCCCGCCCAGACTGGCCCAGCGGGCTCGTCCTCGTCAGCCGGGTAGGACCGCCGCCATCCAGCGACGACCGCGCCTCACGACAGGGTCGGTTTCCCCTCGGGCGCCATGGCGCCAGGCTGTCAGTCCCAGGTTGGCGGCAGGATTTCGCTCTCCAGTCGGCGCCCTGCCGCCCGGTCTAACGGGGTCTCGGTCGCCGGAGCCGAGGACCTATCCGCGCCCACCTGGCAGTTCGCAGCAGGCCGCTAACGCTTGGAGACCGAGGGGATCCCGTCCGCCTCGACCAAGCCTTCCGCTCGGGCTCGGAGGTTCAAGAGCATCTTGCGGATCATCCAGAAGTCGGCGACCTCGAGGAGAACCGAGCAGGCGATGGACATGGGAGACAGCCGGATACGGGACCGGATCCGGGACCGGATCCGGGTGAGCACGCGCGTCGTCCCGTCCGGGCATGGTTCCAATCGCCAGGCCCAGGTGGTGTCCCCTGGCGTGCCCCAGACCATGACCTGCGGCGGATCCATGGAATGGACCCGCATCCCCTGCCGACCGTCCGGGCTCATCGGCACGACGTCGCCGGGCGCGAGATGCTGCAGCCTGGGAACGACGCTCCGGGCGCTGGGACGGCCGAGGTTGTCGAGCAGGTCATAGCTGTACCAACCGGCGCGCGTCACTCCGACCTGGACGAGCCATGGCCAGATCTCCTCGGGCGGCGCGGCGATCGTGATCGCCCGGGTGGCGTCGAACGTCGGAGAGGTGACGAGGTCGTCCCCCGGCACTGAACGGGCCACCTCAGCGGCGGTCGCGCCCCAGGTCAGCTGGCGCGGTCGGACCACCGCGAGATGAACGGCTACCCCGGCGAGGACGAACAGGACCAGGCACCCGCGCCGCCGACCCATGGCCCTCAGCGCCTCCCGCTTCCCGGCCTGCGCGGTCATGCCCGAGTCCAGCGGCGGTAGCCCTGCGCGTCGTCGGAGATGATGCGCTCCCATCCCGAGGCCATGGTCGGAGTCGAGCCCAACTGCACGACCGCCCGCCAGCGATAGGTCGTGGGCCACCGGCGGAAGACGGGCACGACGAGGGTCACCACGCGCATCAGCCACGGCAGGGGTCCCGGCCGCCAGCGCTCCGTCACGTCCAGGGCGAGCGTCACCTGGTCACCGCTGCGCGCGGCCGACCACGCGCCCCCGGTCAGCCGGACGCCGTCGACCGCCACCTGCCAGCGCCCATCCTCGACCGATCTGTCGGGGAGAGCGCGGACGTCGGGCAGCGCGGGATCGATCACCATCCGAGCGCTGTGTCCGCCCTGTTCGGCAACGATGGACTCGATCCTGGACCGGTCTGCTGTGAGCTCCAGGCGTCGCCCTGCGCCCACGGCCGACACCGCACCGTCGTGGCTGCGGTTGACCTCGACGGCGCACACCGGTGCGGCGTACTTGATGAGATGCCGCCGGTGCATGCGAGCGCCTGGCAGGCGGCCGGTAGAGACCTGGCGCCCGCCGACGCGGATCATTGGGCGGGTGCTGGTCGCGCGGACCAGGTCGAAGCCGTGCAGCCAGACGAGCAGCAATGCCTTCGGTCGGTCGATCCCCGCGCTGACCGGCGCCAGCAGCTGCGCGCGGCGGCGCCGCCGGCCGTCGCGGTCGTCCACGCGGACCTCGATCAGGCGCCCATCGACGTCGGCGAACCGCACCTCGGCGTCGACGCCGTCTTCGGCCATCTCCAGCCGGGCGACCAGCTCCATGTTCAAGAAGCGCGCCATCGGCGCGACGCTGAGCGACGGCGGGCACAGCTGGCCGGCATCCATGCTCTCGGCGTCCTCGTCTCGCAGCTCCCCGGCGCTCACGGGCATCCCCCCTCGGCCGAAGCAGAGGCACCTGGACTTCCAGGTCGGCCACGGCAAGGACATCGGTTTCCCCCGATCATGGGGAGGTGTGGCACGCCCACGCGAATGTGCCGGCCGTCCTCGGTGCCGGTGCCTCGTCGTCGTCGGTCGCCGGGCGCCCCGACGACTTGCCCCAGGCGGCGCATCGGTGTGTCGGCCAGGCCGCGCACGAGCACGTTCCAGCCGGTGCGGGTCGCCCGGTCGATCTCGTCGACCTCGAAGGTCACGTTGGCGTGTTCGGCCGCGGTGAGAGTGGAAACCGGGTGGGTCCGGATGACGATGCTCCGTCCGTCCATCCCGTAGTTGACCGGGATGATCAGGGGGTGGTGCTCGGCGATCACGCCGATCCGGCCGACCTTGTGGTCGGCTAGGAGCGCATAGCACTCCTCGACGGGGATCACCTCCAGCAGATGGGCAGCGCTCGTCATACCCCCATCGTGGCCGCCGCGACCGCGCTGGAGGGCCGGCGCTTCGTCGGTCGCTGCGGGGCCAACGACGCGCGCCACGCGCCGTGGACGGGCGGCCAGGCGGTCGCACGGGTGACGGCCGCCCACTTGTGGCTGGAGGCTCCCGGGCCGGCGGGACGATGAGCGCGCTGCCCGACCCCCACTCCGCAGGCCTGCCGAGCGCATCGGAGGCGGTCCGCCGGTGGTTGGTGCACGCGATCGCCCTGGGGACGCCGCTGTGGCCGTCGGTAGTCCTCTCCATGCACGGACAGATCCTGCTGGGCGCCTCGCGGCCGATCATCGCCCAGCAGGTGCTCGCCCCTCCCCCCGGCTTCGTGTGGGCTGCGACGGCCCGCCTGTTCGGTTTCCCGTCACCGGTTCCGACCGGTACAGCTCCAGCACGGGACAGATGAACTGGTGGCTCGCCGGACTGGTCCGCGTGATGACCGCAACCGGACTCGACGTCACCCACAGCGCGGCCGACCGCCTCGATGGGGAGATGGCCCTGGCGCCGACCACGTTTCACGCCGCCACGTGGACACCAAGCTCCGACCAGCACCACGCCATCGTCACTGACGGATCGACGAACACGAGGAGCGCGCCGCGTTCGACATCGCTCCCGGCGGACCACTGCTTGGCCTCCTCATGCTTCGCTGGGGCAACCCCGGCGGCGAGCCCTTCGGGCGCTACCCGTTCGGCGGCGTCACCAACGGCTCGCGGCTCCGTGCGGTTGGTGGTGGGGCATTGAGCGGCAGGACGAGGGCAAGTCCTTACGGGCCTCGATCACCGGCGCCCGCTTCGGCTGACGGCGATCGAGCCGCCACGACGCCCGACCGGCCCCGCAACGGGCCCGCCCGGCTCGCAGGGCGCTGACAGCGGTCAGCCCGCGACGGTCCCGTCCGGGTCGTGGCGGGTGAAGGTGGCCAGCAGGTCGCCGATTTCGCGGTGCGCCTCGGCGCCGTGGCGGAACGGGGCGGTGCCGAGGAACAGCGCCGCTTCGCCCCGGGCGCGCTCATCTCGCGGAACGAACGCGCAGCCGTGGGTGATCGGAACGAGATTCGCCTGGCCTCGATGAGCAAGCCCTCGCATCCCGCCGGGACCCGTCCGATCACCCTGACCTGCGCTCCATCACCGGTGCAGAGTCTCGGGCAGCCGCGACCGTCCGTCGAACCGGGCGTCATGCACCTGCCCGGGACCGGGCGCGAGACGATGGGACCCGCAGCCGGGTGGCTGCGGGGTCCTCGTCGTGGTCATTCGGTGCAGGTCACTTATCCCGCTCGGCGTCGAGGGCGGCGGCGACGCGGCGGTGCGCCTCCCAGATCTCCTCGGGCATGCCCGGGAAGAGCTTGAGGTGCTCCTCGCGGTGGCCCATCTCCTGGCGCCACCGCTCGGTGTCGATGCTGAGGATCTTCTCCAGGTCGCCGGGCTGCAGATCCATGCCCCCGAGCTCGAGCTCCTCGGCGGTGGGCACGATCCCGACCGGCGTCTGCCGCCCGGTCACCTCACCGTCCTTGAGCTTCATGAGCCACAGCAGCGGGCGCAGGTTGTCCCGGTACCCCGGCCACAGGAAGTGCCCGTCCTGCGGATCGCGCTGGAACCAGTTGACGTGGGCGAACAGCGGCTGCTCCTTGGCCGCACCGATGACCTTCAGCCAGTGCGCGGCGTAGGCGGCCTCCGGCGTGGCCATGAACGGGCGCATCGACATGGGGTCGTAGCGCAGCACTCCCTCGGTGCCCTCGGCCGCGAAGGTGGCCTCCGCGCCGAGGGTCAGGCCGTCGTAGACGCCCTCGGCGAGATCGGTGATCGCGCGGATCAGCGGCTCGCGGTCACGGGTGCGGCCGCCGAAGATGATCGCGTCGATCGGCACGCCCTGGGGGGCCTCGTAGTCCGGCGCCATGTTCGGGACGTTGGCCAGCGTGGTGGTGAACCGGCTGTTCGGGTGCGCCCAGGGCGCGCCCTGCTCCGCCTCGGACCGCTCGCTGATGAGGTTGCCCTGCCAGTCGCGCCAGCCGGTGACGTCCGCCGGCGGCTCGGGGCTCTTGCCCTCCCACCAGACGTCCTGCGTCTGGTCGTTGTAGGCGACGTTGGTGAAGATCGTGCCGGTGCCCTCGGCGATGGACCGCACCGCGGTCGGGTTGGTCGCCTCGTTCGTGTCCTTGGCGACGCCGAAGACGCCGTTCTCCGGGTTGATCCCGTAGATCTTCCCGTCCTCGTCCACGCGCAGCCACGCGATGTCGTCGCCGTAGAAGGTGACGTGGTAGCGGTCCCCCAGCGCGTCGGGGGCCAGCATCATGGCGAGGTTGGTCTTGCCCGAGGCGCTGGGGAAGCCACCGCAGATGTGCCACGTCTTCCCGGTCTGCTTGTCGGTGATCCCCAGCAGCATGAACTGCTCGGCGAGGAACTCGCCCGAGACCCAGCCGTCGTAGGCGCCCTGGCGCAGGCCGTGGGCGATCTTGCCCAGCAGCGCGTTGCCGCCGTAGGACGAGCCGTAGTGCAGGATCGTGCGCTCGTCGGCGACGGTCACGAAGTAGCGCTGGTCGTCGGCGGTGCCGTGGCCCAGGTTGTCCAGGTCGCCGGTGACGTGCACGCCGCGGACGAAGCTGTTCTGGTCGGCGAGGTCGTTGACGAACTCGACGCCGACGCGCGCCATCCGGATCATGTGCAGCACGACGGTGCGGGTGTCGGTCAGCTCGACGCCGGTCGCGTAGGACTCCAGCGGGGAGCCGGGCGGGGCCATCAGGTAGGGGACGACGTACATCGTCTTGCCGGCCGAGGCGCCCTTCATGCGCTCGGTCAGCAGCGGGCGCATCTCCGAGGCGGGCTTCCAGTTGTTGTAGACGCCCTTGTCCGACTCGCGGTTCGTCGCGACGACGGTGCGCTCCTCGGAGCGCGCGGTGTCCTTGGGGTGGCTGCGGGAGTAGTAGCGCCCCTCCCCCGCGGGCCGGAGCTCGCCCGCCTCCAGCGCCTCCTGGATCAGCCGGGCGTCGTCGGAGGCGTTGACCACCTCGACCCGAGCCGCGCCGGTGTGCTCTGCCCACTGGCGGACGAAGTCGCGGACGCGACCGTTCCTCACCCCTGCTTCATCGAGCACGGCGTCAACGTCGATCACAGCTCAGCCTTTCGTTCGGCACGGTTGGAGACGGGTCGGCGGTCGGGGTGACCTGGATGACCTGCTGGTCGGGCTGGGCGGCTCGAGGGCCGCGGTTTCGGTCCGTAGCCACGCCGGCGGGATCGACCTCGGTGGCGACGTGCCTGGCGGCGTGCGCGACGGCCTCGGGGAAGGTGTCGAAGACGTGTCCCCGATCGACCAGCGGAGCGAGTGTGCCGACCGCGGCGAGCAGTCGCTGATGCTCGTCGCTGGCACCCTTCACCAGGACCGTGACGCCTCGCCGGTGCAGGTCCTCGACGATCTCGTCAAGCACGTGGGCGCCGGTGGCGTCGAGCATCGCCATCGACCCCAGCCGCAGGATGACGACCCGTACGGCGGACGTCGCGGTGATCTCGCGGAGAAACCGGTCCGCGACGGCGAAGAATAGAGGGCCGTCGAGCCGGTACGCCAGCACGTGTCCCTCGAGCAGCGCGTGCTCGGTGGCGCTGTCGAGCCCGTCGTCGGTCAGCATCTCGGGAACCGCGCGGGCGGTGCGGGCCAGCCGCACGACGGCGAGCAGCATCGCGACGCCCAGTCCCACCTCGACGGCTGTGACCAGATCGAAGGCGACGGTGCCCAGCGCGGTCAGGAGAAAGACGAGCGCGTCGCCGGGGGTGGAGCTCAACACCGCCCGGGCGGTGTGCCGTTCGACCATCCGGTAAGCGGTCACCAGCAGGACGCCGGCCAGCGCGACCAGCGGGATCCTCCCGACCAGTCCCGAGGCGGCGTAGACGATCGCGGCCAGCACCAGCGCGTGGGTCAGCGCCGCGACGCGGGTGCTGGCGCCGGCCCGGGCGTTGACCGCCGTCCGCGCGATGGCTCCGGTGGCCGGCATGCCTCCGCACAGCCCCGACGCCACGTTGGCCAACCCCTGCCCGAACAGTTCCCGGTCGGGATCGTGCCGCGCGGCATCGCTCATGCCGTCGGCGACCCGCGCGGACAGCAGACTCTCCAGAGCGGCGAGGAACGCCACGATGGCAGCCGCACCGGCCAGGTCGCCGGCGTTGCCGAGGTCGGGGAGCGCCGGCAGCGGCAGCGAGGAGGGCAACGATCCGATCAGGGCGACGTGCGCCCCGGACACCTCGACGACGAGCGTGACGACGGCGACCGCCAGCAGGCTAGCCGGCAGCGACCGGTGCAACCGGGGCAGGGCAGCGGTCAGGAGCACGGACAGCGCCAGCAGCCCGAGAACCACCCAGTCGGGCCGCGCTGCGAACTGTGCCACCGCCGCAGCTGCAGCACCCACGGCGTTCTCGACGTCCGGTCGTGCAACGCCGAGAGCGCTGGGCACCTGCTGTGCCGCGATCACCACCGCAATGCCGAGCGTGAAGCCCTCCACCAGCGGCCACGGCACGAACGCCAGCAGCCGCCCCAAGCGCAGCACGGCCCCGGCCACCACGAGCACTCCGGCCATGACCGCTACCGGGTAGACCACGCCGGGTCCGTGCCTGGCCACCAACGGGACCAGCACCACGGTCATGGCACCGGTTGGCCCGGACACCTGCAGGGACGAACCGCCGAACACCGCCGCCACCGCACCGGCCACCACAGCGGTGACCAAACCGGGAGCCGGTCCCACACCTGACGCCACACCGAAGCCCAGCGCCAGCGGCAGGGCGACCACGCCGACCGTGACCCCGGCGGCAAGGTCGCGGGGCCACGAGCGGCGCAGGCCGGCGTAGTCCGCACGCCGGGGCAACAGCGCCAGAACGGGCCGCAGTACGCGAGGGACGGTCCGCCGCCCTTCCCCGATCACGCCGGGGACCGTCCCGGATCGGCGAGTGCGACCGCGTCGTCCGCCCGACCGAGCGCCTGGAGCAACTCCTGGTCGTCTCGCAGCGTGCGGGTGAGCATCCTCCGGGCGACCGCCAGCAGCTCCGCCGTCTGCGGGTCGCGCAGCGAGCAGATGACCGTGTTCTTCACTCGCCGGCTGTCGACGACCCCTACTTTGCGCAGCACCGTCACCTGCTGCGACAGGTGCGACAGCTCCATCCCCGTTCCGGTGGCGAGCTCGCCGATGGTGTGCTCGCCCTCGGCAAGCAACTCGAGGATGCGCACCCGACCGGGGTGGCCCAGGGCCTTGAACAAATCAGCCTTCGCCTCCGCGATCGGACGGCCAGGGGTGAAGGGCACGCGCTTACTTTACTACTTGACAGACTTGTCAACCAGGCGAGGCGCTGTGACTCCGGTCGTGCCGTAAGCACCCGCCGCCGACCCCCGTGGCGGGGTGCCCGCACCCGCTCGACGTCGCCGGGGAGCACCCATCGAGCGGGACGACCGTCGGCTCCCGAGGCTCGACGCCCGGGCGGCTGCCCGGACTGGTACGCCTCAAGCGCCGCGGGCTGGCTTGTGCAGGACGCTGGGGTGGCGGCGCGCGCCCGCGACGACGCGCCTCGGTGACCACGCTCACAAGTGCCGACGTCCCGGCGGGCGCGAACGTCACCGGCCTGCCCCTCCCGGCGCACGACGAGTTCTCAGTCGCCGCCGGAGGAGGCCGCGCCAGCGTCTCGAGACGCCGGTCGCAGCTACCGTGCGGTCATGGCGACCGAGGGTCCTGACGCAACGGACGAAGCGATGCCGGTCTCTGACAAGGACCGTCAGGCGGTCATCGAACAGCTCACATCGGCGGCCAGGGACGGCCGACTCGACTCGCAGCAGGTGCACCACCGGTCTGAGGTGGCACACACCGCGCGCACCCGCGGTGAACTGATGGCGCTTGTCGAGGACCTCGCGAGCACTAGCGCCGCGCAACGGCAGCCAGCTGCTGAGCAGCCCGCCACGGCGGCACCGATCGTGGGCATCTTCGGGGGCACCGAGCGCAGGGGACGGTGGCGCCCGGCCCCACGGCAGACCGTGCTGGCGCTGTTCGGGGGTGTGGAGCTAGATCTGCGCGAGGCCGAGCTGCCGCCGGACCTGTTGGATCTGCGTGCCTGGGCCGTGTTCGGCGGGGTGAAGATCATTATGCCCGAGGGGATGCGGGTGGAGACGATCGGCGGCTTCTCCCTCTTCGGTGGCTCGAGCGCCAAGCCGAGTGCGGCGCCTACCTCGGACCTGCCAGTGCTCCGGCTGAACGCGATCGCGCTCTTCGGTGGCGTCACGGCGAGGGTGGAGCCGACACGGCGCCCCTGATGCGGTCATCCTCGGCGACCAGCGGTACTGAGCAGCTGAGCCCCACCCGTTTTCGATCAGGCCCGTCCGTCCGGCGCGCTACGTTCCGACCATGTCCATGAAGCCGCGTGCACCGCGCTCCTCCGCCCCCGCGGAGGCTGCAGGTGGGACGGCTCCCACTTCTAAGTGTCCAACACTCCCTCGGACACCACGAAGTGGGAGTTCTCCCACCTTCCAAATCAGAGCCGGGCTCTCCCCGGCCAGACGGCACGGTCCCCTCCGGGACCGACTCGGCCAGCATCTCCTCCGCGGCACCCCGGGCGGGTAAGCCCGTCACCGTCCACCAGCCTCATCGCGGAGACCCGGCCCTCCGCCACGGTGCCCCCGTAGCCCTCCACCTCGCGGCGACCGATCGCCACCAGCTCCGCCGGCGGCGTCCCCTCGCGGCCCAGCACGTCGTGCACCTGTTCCGCCGGTGCGTTGCGCGGGCTGCCGGCGTCCACCACCACCACGCCGCGCCGCGCCGCGTCGCGCCCGGGCGAGGGCGAGCGCCCCGCTCAGGCCGGCGGCGCCACCGCCGACGACCACCACGTCGTACCGCTCGTCCGGTGTCAAGGCGTTCCTCTCGTTGCATCAGGGAGGCTCGTCCCGTCAGGAAGGTGGCGGTCCGCCCACCGGGGACGGTCCGACCGGGGATCGCCGCCCGCGCGCCCGCGGACCGCGCCAGTGGCGCTGCAGCGCGAGCACGCGGACGGCGAAGATCGCGGCGGCGATCCCGGCGCCCAGCGCCGGGCCGTCGGCGTCGAACGTCGACGCGACGCCGACGACGAGCGCCCCGACCACCGCCGGCACCGCGTAGAGCTCGGAGTCAGCCCGGAACAGCGCCGGGGTCTCGCGGGCGAGGACGTCGCGGAGGACGCCGCCGCCCACGGCGGTCGTGACCCCGAGCAGGGCGGCCGCCACCGGCTCGAGCCCGTGGTCGAGCGCCTTCTCGGTCCCCGCGACGCAGAAGAGCCCCAGGCCGGCCGCGTCGAAGACGAGCAGCGGTCGGCTCAGCCGCCCGAGCCAGGGGTGGGCGACGGAGGTGACCGCGGCCGCGGCCAGGGCCACCACCAGGTACTGCCACCTGCTGAACGCCGGAAGCGGCGTGTCCCGAGCACGAGGTCGCGGACGATGCCGCCGCCCAGCGCGGTGACCACCGCCAGGATCGCGATCCCCACCACGTCGTAGTCGCGGGCGATCGCCATCAGGGCGCCGGAGACCGCGAAGGCGAAGACGCCGATCAGGTCGAGCGCGTGCATGCCGTCTCCCGATCCGTGCGGGGCCCGCCCCGCCCTCTCCCGTCTCGACGACGGGGCGGGCCCGGTGTGGCGATCGCCGTCCGGTCAGCCGACCGTCGCGCGGGCGGCCTCGTCGATCAGCCGGGCGACAGCCTCCGGCTGGGAGACCGTCACGGCGTGGGAGGCGTCGATCTCGACGTTCGTCGCCCCGGCACGCTCGCCCATGAACTGCTGCGACTCGGCCGGGACGGCGAGGTCCTGGCGCGTGATCAGGTTCCAGGAGGGGATGGTCTTCCAGGCCGCCTTCGTCGCCTTCCCCTCGAGCGCGTCGGCGATGATGGGACGCTGGGTGACGGCCATCAGCGCGGCGACGTCCTCCGGCACGTCCGCGGCGAAGACCGCCCGGAACTTCTCCTGCTCGATGTAGAGGTCGTCCACGGGCTGCCCGTCGGGACCGGTGACGGGCACCGGGCGCAGGGCCGGCCCGAGCTCGTTGCCGGGGAACTTCCCGGCCAGCTCACCGGTGCTCTCGCCCTCCTCCAGGAGGAAGCTGGCGACGAACACCAGCGCCTTCACCTCCGGACTGCCGTCGGCCGCCTCGCTCATCACGCTGCCGCCGTAGGAGTGGCCCGCGAGGACGATCGGCCCCTCCACGTCGTCGAGGACGCTGCGCAGAAACTCGGCGTCGCGGTGCAGGTCTCGCAGCGGGTTGGCCACCCCGACCACGGGATAACCGTCGGCCCTGAGCCGGGTGATCACGCCGTTCCAGCTGGACGAGTCGGCGAAGGCCCCGTGGACGAGCACCACGGTGGGCTTGGTCGGGTCCGTGCGGGTCTCGAGGGTGCTGGTGGTCATCGTTCTCTTCCTCTCGGTGGACAGCGGCCCCGGTGCATCGGATCCGACGTCGCGGCGCTGGTGGAGCGAACGTAGGAAGCGCGGCGGCGGCTTCGCGTACGTCGATCGACTGTTCGTTCACTTGCCGAAGGCCGCCCGGAGCACCGCGATCGACTGCGCGATGGCGGCGCGTGCGCCGAGGGTCTGGCTGACCGGGTCGAGCATCATGAAGTCGTGGTGCACCCCGTCGTAGCGGACCGTGGTCACCGGGACGCCGGCCGAGCGCAGCGCGGCGGCGTATGCCTCGCCCTCGTCCCGCAGGACGTCGGCCTCGGCCACCAGGAGGAACGCCGGCGGGAGACCCGCGAGCTGCTGCGGGGTGGCCCGCAGTGGCGACGCGGTGACCTGGGCACGCTGGGCGGGGTCGGTGGTGTAGGCGTCCCAGAACCACTCCATGGCCTTCGCCCTGAGGAACGGCCCCTCGGCGAACCGGACGTAGGAGGGGGTGTCCATCGCGGCGTCGGTGACCGGGTAGTAGAGCGACTGGTGCACGAAGGAGACGTCGCCCCGGTCCTTGGCCATCAGGGTGAGCGCCGCGGCCATGTTGCCGCCCACCGAATCGCCCGCGACGGCCAGCCGGGTGGCGTCCAGACCGTGCTCGGCGCCCTGCTCGGTGATCCACCGAGCCGTGGCGTAACCCTGCTCGATGGCCACCGGGTACTTCGCCTCCGGTGACCGGCTGTACTCGACGAACACCACGGCGGTGTCGGCGCCGACGGCCAGCTCGCGGACCAGCCTGTCGTGCGTGCCCGCATTGCCGAGAACCCAGCCACCGCCGTGCATGTAGAGCAGCACGGGGAGCCGGCCGGACGCCCCCGTGGGCCGGACGATCCGGACCGGCACGTCGCCGACGCCGGCCGGGACGGTGATCCAGTGCTCGTCCACCGGGAGCTTCTCGACGGCGCCGGACTGGATGTCGTCGAGGACCTTCCGAGCCGCCTCGGGGCCGAGGTCGTACAGGTAGGGCGGGTTGGCGGTGGCGTCGGCGAGCTGCTGGAACTCCGGCTCGAGGACGACGGGCGGGGTCTGCTGAGTGGTCATGGATCGGTCCTCCCAGATCGGGACGACGCGTGCTGCGCCGTCGGACGGCCAGACGCTGGCACCTCTCCCCCGTCCCCAGGCATCCGTCGATCGACTGCGCTGCCGGACTGCCCCGCCACGTCCCCGGGGGCGGTCCGGCAGCTCGGCCGGCCCCACCGGGCCCGAACCTGGACTACCGTGCACCCGCCGGGGCCGACGGCGTGGCCGTGCTCGGAGCAGGAGGGACCGGCGGTGCTGATCGGGCGGGAGTCGGAGCTCGCCGCGCTGCGCGAGGCGGTCCGCACCGCGGCCGCCACGGGTCTCGCGCTGGTCATCGAGGGCGACGCCGGCCTGGGCAAGACCGCGCTGGCCGCGGCCGCGGCCGAGATGGCCCGGTCGGCCGGCTTCCGGGAGCTCCGGTGCTCGGGTGTCCTGGGCGAGGCGTCCCTGGGGTTCGCCGCCCTGCACGAGCTGCTCCACCCGGCGCTGCACCGGGTCGGCGCCCTCCCCGCGCGCCAGCGGACCGCGCTGCTGACGGCGTTCGGGCTGGAGGAAGGACCGGCGCCCGACCCCCTCCTCCTCTCCCTCGCCGTGCTCCGCCTGATGGAGGAGGTGGTCGCCACCGGGCCCGCCCTCGTCGTGGTCGAGGACCTGCACCACGTCGACCAGTCGAGCATCGACGTGCTGGTCTTCCTCGCCCGCAGGTTGGCCGACCTGCCGCTGCTGCTCCTCGCCACGGTGCGGAGCCGCCCCGATGCGCCCGTCCCCCCGGCGGACTTCCCGGGCCGTCGGCTCACCGTGGCGCCGCTCACCGAGGCGGAGTCCCGTCGGCTGCTCGAGGCCGTCGCCCCGGAGTCGGACCCGGGCATGCGCGAGGCGGTCGTCGCGGTGGCCGGCGGGAACCCGCTCGCGCTCACCGAGCTGGCGACCGCGCCCGGCGCCGTCCGGCCGGCCGCGGCGCCCGCGCTGCCCGATCAGCTGCCGACCACGGCACGGATGAAGCAGGCGTTCCTCGAGTCCTTCGACCAGCTGCCGGCCGCCAGCCGGGACTTCCTGCTCGTGGCAGCCGCGGACGGCGGGAAGGTGCCGCTGTTCCGCGTCGTGGCCGCCGCGGGCGGCTTCGACGAGGCGGTCGCGCTGCTCCGGCCGGTCGAGAGCGCGGGCCTGGGGGCGGTGACCGGCGGTCACTTCTCCTTCCGGCACCCGCTCATCGGCTCGGCCGTCTACGGTGCCGCGACGTCGGCGGAGCGTGCCGCGGCGCACCACCTGCTGGCCGGGCTGGCGGGCGACCCCGAGCGCGTCGCGTGGCACCGCGCGGAGGCCAGCTACGGCCCGGACGAGTCGGTCGCGGCAGGGCTGGAGGCCGCGGCGGCACGCGCACTCCAGCGCGGTGCCCGGTGGGAGGCGTTCGCCGCCCGCCGCCGGGCCGCCGCGCTCTCCCCCGCTCTCGGGAACCGGGTCCGCCGGCTGGCCTCCGCCGCGGAGTCGGCCCGGCGTGCGGGCCTGACGCGGGAGGCGGTCGATGCCCTCCGGGAAGCGATGCCGCTCGCCGAGGACGGTGACGCCGTCCTCGAGCTCACGTTGGCCGAGTGGGCACTCGGCAGCGGGACCGACCTGGTGGTCGGCCGGTCCCCGGAGGAGCTGGTGGCGGTGGCCGGACGCCTGGGCGGGCCGTCGGGGCGTGACCATCCCGAGGCCCGTGTCCAGCTCCTCGCCGCGGCAGCCACGCGAGCCTGGGAGCTGGCGGCGCCCGAGGCCACCCGCGCGGCGGTCCGCGGAGGGCTGGAGACCCTCGACGACTCCCCGCACCCCCTGAAGACGGTCGGCCTGGCGCTGCTCGATCCGTCCACCCGCGCCGCGGAGTCCCGGTCCGCCCCGCTGGAGCTGCTGGACGTCGTCCGGGCCCGGTACCCGTGGGCGCTCGCCAGCCTCGCAGCGATGGCGGAGGCGCTGCACGACGTGCCGGCGGCCCAGGCGGCCTGGGACGCCGGTTGCCACCTGCACGCCCCGGCGGAGGCGCCGGGGGACGCGGCATCGTTCCTGTGCGGCCGGGCAGCGAGCCGGGTGCTGAGCGGGCAGTTGGTCGACGCGCTGGCCGACGCCGGAGCGGCAGCCCGGACGGCGCTGGACGCCGAGCTGCCGTTGCTGGCCGCCGCCGCCGAGGTCGTGGCCGCACGGGTCCACGCCTGGCGCGGTGCGGACGCCGCAGCGCAGGCGGCCCTGCGCCGCCACCGGGAGCTGGCCGGATCGCACCGCACCGCCGTGGTGAGCGCCCGGGCGCACTGGGCCGCCGGGCTGGTGGCGATGAACCAGCGCCGTTACCGGGCCGCGCAGCAGGAGTTCGCGCTGGTCGGGCAGCACCCCACGACCGCCGCGTGGGCGGTGGCGGACCTGGCAGAGGCAGCCGTGCGGGCCGGCCGCGGGAACTCGGCGGCCGCCGCGGTCGCCGACGCCGAGCGCCGGGCCCGCTCCGTCGACTCCCCCTACCTGTGGTCCCTCGTGCACCGGGCGAGGGCACTGCTCTCCGTCGGCGAGGAGGCCGGGGAGGCCTACGCGGGCGCGCTGGCGGCCGGGCTCGGCAGTGGCGCGCCGCTGGAACTGGCCCGCACCCGGCTGGTCTACGGCGAGTGGTTGCGCCGTCGACGGCGGATCGCGGCCGCGCGGGAGCAGCTCGCCGCCGCGCTGGAGGTGCTGACCTCCGCCGGCGCGAGCCCCTGGGCCGACGCTGCTGCGGCCGAGCTGCGGGCTGCCGGCGGCACACCCGACGCGGCGCCGCGCCGAGGGGCACCCCCGACCGGGCTCACCACGCAGGAGCGGCGGATCGCCGAGCTGGCGGCCGAGGGGCTGACCAACCGCGAGATCGCCGCGCGGACCGCCCTCTCCCCCCGCACCGTGGCGACCCACCTGGCCCGAGTCTTCCCGAAGCTGGGCATCGCCCACCGGGCCCAGCTGCGCGACGCCCTGCGGGCACAGCCGGGCGGTCGAGGACCGGCGGCGCCGCCGCTCAGGTGACGGTGACGTCGTCCAGGTCCACCGAGACGAGGACCGGACCGGGCACCGCGCGGTCCGCGGCGTCCCTGCCGTGCACGACCCGCCGGGTCGGGATGACCAACCCGGAGTACTCGCGGTGCCCGCACACGACGTCGGCGCCGGGCAGGCCGCCGGCCACGTCGATGCTGTAGTCCCGGCGACGGATCAGCCCGTCGCCGTCGACGTGCAGCACCTGCTCGCGGCTGTGCGTGGCCATGGTGACCGGATAGGTGACCAGCAACCGGCGCAGCCGCCTACCGCCCTCGGTCCACGGATCGATCTCCTCCGTGCGCACCCCGGGGGAGGTCAGGTGCCACGGCTCCGTGAGCCAGGTCCACATCGCGTACCCGCCGACGTAGGCCTGCTGCAGCGCCGTCCACGGCGTCGTGAACCCGTGGCCGGTGAACGACGCCCGCGGGTCCGGCAGGGACTCGAGCGTCCGGCCGCCCTCGCTCTCGACGTGGACCCGGCCCGGGGTGACGATCGTGCGCTGCCCCGGCCCCGGGAAGGGCGTGTACGAGGTTCGCTCGCGGTGCAGCTCCACGGACACCTCGACGTCGGCCAGCATGTCCGGCTGCCCTTTCACGGCCCCCAGGCGCCCGCCGGTCCGCTGCCGCCCGGTGATCCGTTCGGCCACCAGCCAGTGGTCCAGCCCGCCGTGCGCTGCGAGGAGCAGCTCGACGAGATCAGCCATGGTCGTCGTCCGGGGGCGGGGCCGGCCGGCTCACGGCGGGGCGGCTCGTCGCGGCGCCGAGGCGGAACCCGGCTCGGACGCCGTCCTCGCGGCGCTGCCTCGCCTCGGTGGCCAGCTGGCGCATGGCGAGCACCCAGGCGGGCTCACGGTCGTCCACGGCGCCCTCCCCCTGCGGTCTCGACGGATGCGGCACCGACGCTAGGGAGCACCGGCCGGGTGCCGCATCCGTACGATGACCGCTCCCGCCGGCCGGGGGCGGGATCAGTCTCCGACCGGACCCAGGACGTCGCGGAGCTGGGCCCGGCTGGTGACCCCCACCTTCGGGTAGATGCGGTAGAGGTGCGCCCCGATCGTCCGGTGCGAGAGGTAGACCCGGTCGGCGATCCCCTTGTTGGTCAGACCGCTGGCGGCCAGGCGGGCGATCTGGAGTTCCTGCGGCGTGAGCACCTGGGCCGGGTCGATCCTGACCGAGGGCGTGCTGCGGCTGGGGACCACCCCCGCCGCGCGCAGCTCCGCGGCCGCCAGCTCCGCCCAGGGCACCGCGCCCTCGGTGTCGAACACGTGCAGCGCCTCCGCGAGGTGCCCGCGAGCCGTCACCACCTGACCGTGCCGGCGGAGCCACTCGCCCCACGCCAGCCGGCTCCGGGCGAGTTCCAGCGGCGAGCCCGCCCGCTGACCGGTCTCGACGGCGGCCTCGAAGCACTCCACGGCCTCCGCGCCGGGAGCCAGCAGGGCACGGCTGCGGTGCACCAGGGCCTGGAGGTGCGTCGAGCGCAGCGCCGCGGCGACGCGCTCGGCGTCGGCGACGACCGGTTCGACCGTCGCGGCGGCACCGGAACGGACGGCGGCCTCGGTCAGGTCCCCCACGGCCAGCAGCGCGGTGCTGGGGTGGACCGACACGTCGCGCAGCGCCGGCAGCGCCTCTTCGTACCGGCGGCGGCCGAGGGCTCCCAGCCCGGCCGCCCAGGCGACCAGCGCGCGGACCAGCGCCGAGGGCTGCTCGCCCGAGAGCTCGAGGGCGCGGGCGCCGGCGCGGGCCGCTGCCTCGTCCGCACCCGACCAGGCGTGCCCCCGCGCGGCGGCGGCCGCCGCGAGGCCGGCCAGGACCGGCAGGTCGAGTTCCCTGGCCAGCTGTTCTCCGTGCGCCGAGTCGGCGAGCCCTTCGGCGAGTCGGCCGCTCGCCAGCCGGAGAGCACCGCGCCCGGTGAAGACCTGCGCCTCGTCGCTGAGCACGCCCGTGCCGCCGCGGAAGAACATGGCGCCGAGGTCCCACAGGCTGGAGGCCGCCGCGAGGTCCTGGATCGCCTCGGCCATGCGCGCGGCCGCGAGCACCAGCTCGCTGCTACCGGGGTGGTTCTCGGTGCGGTCGGTGTAGGCGTAGTCGGAGACGAAGCCGGTGAGCCCGGGCAGCGCCGCGCGGGCGCGGGCCGCGTGGGCGGCGGGGTCCACGAGGGCCAGCCCGATGGCGACCATGGGGTCCCGACCTTCCGGGTCGACCGCGCTCAGGGCGTCGGCGAGCCCGCTCCTCGCCGGCTCGTCCACCCCCTGGACCCAGGCCCACGCCGCGGCCCCGACCAGCACCTGCGCTCGCTGCCTCGGGTGCTCGTCGCCGCTGCTGCCCGCCAGCCCCTCCGCCAGCGCAACGGCTTCGCCGGCGGTGCGGACGGGCGTGCCCGCCGTGACGCCGAGCATCACCTCGGTGGAGGCGACCGTGGCGACGACGTCCGCGGTGGTCGCGAGGGGCAGCGCCTCCTCCAGCAGCTGGACGGCGTCGCACGCCCTGCCGCCCTGGCGGGCGGCGACGGCCGCCGCGATCAGCCGACGTGCCCGGGCCTCGGTCTCCGCCGAGAGCGCCGCGGCGCGGCGCAGCGTGACGACGGCGTCGGGCCGCGCCCCCCGCTGCAGGGACCGCCGAGCCGCCGCCTCCAGCTCGGCGGCGATCGTCTCGTCCGGCGCGAAGGCGAGCGCCGCGCGGTGCCAGGCCGCGCGGCCCGGGTCCGGCGTCGCCGCCGCCAGTGCTGCGTGGGCCGCCGCGCGGTCGGACCAGGTCGCCGCGCCACGGACGGCCGAGCGGAGCAGCGGATGGCGGAAGCGCACGCGCTCCCCCACCAGCGTGACAGCGCCGGCCTCCTCAGCCGGTGCCAGGTCCTCGGGCGTCAGGTCGAGCAGGCGCCCGGCGGCCACGAGCTCGGGCAGCGTCTCGACGTCCGCGACCGCGGCGAGGAGCAGGAACCGACGGCTGGCCTCGGGCAGGGCGTCGACCCCGGCGAGGAGGGCCCGCTCGAGGCGCGCGGTGGTCGGCAGCGGGCCCGCCGGGGCCGGACCGCCGTCCCGGGCGCTCACGGCGGCGGCGAACTCGCGCACGGCCAGCGGGTTCCCGGCGGCCTCGGTGAGGATCCGCCGCCGGTCCTGCTCGCCGAGCCGGTGCGGGAGACCGGCCAGCAACAGGGCGGCCTCCTCCTCGTCGAGGGGGCCCAGGTGCAGCCGCGTGACCTGGGTGGAGGGCAGCGGGGTGGGTTCGCCGGACTCGGCGCGAACCGTCGCCACCATCAGGATCGGGGCGTTGCTGAGCCGGCGGGCGACGAACTCGAGGGCCTCGCCGCTGGACCTGTCCAGCCACTGCAGGTCCTCCACCACCACGAGCAGCCGCTGCCGGTGCGCGACCTCCTCCAGCAGGCCCAGGACGGCGAGGTGGATGAGCAGTCGGTCCGCGGGTCCGTCGGACTCCCCGAAGGCGGAGCGCAGGGCGGCCCGCTGGCGCGCCGGCAGTGCCGCGACGGCGTCGAGCACCGGGCGGAGCAGTTCGTGCAGGCCGGCGAACCCGGCCGTCGCCTCGCTCTGCACCCCGGTGCAGCGAAGCTCGCGGAAGCCGGCGTGGCGGGCCTGCGCCGACAGCGCCGCCACGAGGGTGGTCTTGCCGATACCGGCCTCGCCCGAGACGACGGCGGCCCGGCCTCCGGCGAACACCGAGTCCAGCATCGCCGTCAGCACGGCCAGCTGCTCGGTCCGTCCGATCACGATCCGCTCACCCCCGTGCGTTCCCGGCCCTGCACATGCGATCTATGCACGCCGTGCCGTGGGCGGGCAATGCTGATCTCCGCCCTCCTCCGCTCACGCGGTGTGGACCGCCCGGGCCGCAGAAGGCTCTGCCCGTGCCGATTCCCGCGACGGCCCCCGTCTCGGTCGCGACCTCTTCCGCGACGACGTCCACCCCCGTCTCCGGGACGCCGTCGTCGACGGTGGGGCAGGCCCGAGCCGGTCGTCAGGGTGCGATCACCAGCTCCGTGATGAGGTCGCCGTCCACCACGAAGCGGTAGCGGAGGTCGACGACGCCACCGGGGAAGTCGCCCTCCAGGTCCTTGGTGGCGACCGGTGCGCGGCGCCGGCGCGCTCCGCGCCGACGAGGGTGCTCGCGTACGTGGCCCCGGCTCCGGCCCTGGACAGGAAGCCGCGGATCTCCTCGGTCCCGCGGTAGGTCGTGCCGTCGTCGACGACCACGGCGGTGGGCGAGGAGGCGGGCAGCGCGCTGTCCACGTCGCGGGCGTCGTGCGCGGCGAGGTGACCGCGGATCGTGGCCGGGAGCTGATCGGGCGGGGTGCTGTCGGGTTCGGCCATGCACCGACGGTGCGGTCTCCCGACGGGGGACGGTCAAGACTCGAACTCTCCCCCCGGGAGAGGGTGCACGGCGCCGGTCCGTCAGGTCCCGGGGGCGGGAAACGCCACGCGCACCCGCAGGCCACCGTCCGGCGGCGCGGCCAGAGCCAGGTCCGCCCCGTGGAGCTCGGCGACCCGGGCCACGATGGCCAGCCCGAGCCCGCTGCCCGGAGGTACGGGGTGGTCGCCCCCGGAGGTGCCGGCGGATGTCCGACCCTCGCCGCGCACGAAGGGCTCGGTCAAGGTGGCCAGCAGCTGCGGCGGGACGACCGGGCCGGTGTTGACCACCAGCAGCTCGGCCCGGCCGTCGGCGGCCGTGCCGGTGCTGACCTCGACGCGCCCGCCCGGGCCGCTGTTGTGGCGCACCCCGTTGAGCACCAGGTTGGCCACCAACTGCCGGACCAGGCCCTGGACACCGTCCAGGTCCCCCTCCCCCAGCTGCGCCTCGACGGCGATCCCGGCCGGCTGGGCCAACGTGGTCACGTCCGCGAGGACGTCGGCGGTGACCTCGGCGAGGTCGACGGGGGTGCGTGGCGGGTTCCGCCCCTGGTCGAGGGCGGCGAGCGAGAGCAGCGCCTCCACGGTCTCCATGCCGCGGCGGTTGGTCGCGTCGAGCCGGCGCAGCAGCCGCTCGACGTCCACGCCCGCCGGGTCGGCGAGCGCCACGTCGAGCATCGCGCGTTCCACGGCGTACGGCGTGCGCAGCTCGTGCGAGGCGTTGGCGGCGAAGCGGCGGTGCTCCTCCACGGCGGCCCGGAGCCGGTCGAGCATCGTGTCGAAGGTGTCGGCCAGTTCGCGGAACTCGTCGCGGGGGCCCCGCAGGTGCACCCGGTGCTCCAGCGAGCCGGCCGCGACCTGCCGTGCGACGGCGTGGATCAGGTGCAGCGGGCGGAGCATCCGGCCGGCGAGGAACCAGCCCCCGACCAGCCCGATCAGCAGCAGCACGCCGAGCCCCGCGAGCGCCCGTGGCCACAGCGCGGCCAGCAGGTCGTTGCGGTCCGGGACGAAGCCGCCCGCCCCGGTGAGGTTGCCCTCGGGCACGAACCAGATGACCGAGACCAGCACCGCCACCAGCGCCAGTCCGGCGACGAGCAGGAAGCCGGCGTAGCTGAGGGTCAGCCGCAGCCGGGCGCTCACCGGCGGCCGGAGCCGGTCGAGCCGTCGTCGCCGTCCGTCGGTGCGCCCACCCGGTAGCCGCTGCCCGGCACGGTGTGGATGACCCACGGGTCGCCGAGGCGCTTGCGCAGGGAGGAGATGGTGATGCGGACGGCGTTGGTGAACGGATCGGCGTTCTCGTCCCACGCCCGCTCCAGCAGCGACTCGGCGCTGACCACCCCGCCCCGCGCGGTCATCAGCACCTCCAGCACCGCGAACTGCTTGCGGGTCAGGCCCACGTAGCGGCCGTCGCGGTAGACCTCCCTGCGGAAGGGATCGAGGGTCAGGCCGGCGAACTCCAGCACCGGCGGGGCGCCGTCGACCGGGCGACGGCCCAGCGCGCGCAGGCGCACCACGAGCTCACGCATCGCGAAGGGCTTGGTGAGGTAGTCGTCCGCGCCCAGCTCGAAGCCGCGGACCTTCTCCTCGAGCCGGTCGGCAGCAGTCAACATGAGGATCCTGCTCCGGTGGCCGTCGGCGACGATCCGCCGGGCGACCTCGTCCCCGGAGGTCCCTGGCAGGTCGCGGTCGAGCACGACCACGTCGTAGCTGTTGACGGCCAGGCTCTCGAGCGCGCTGTCCCCGTCGAGCACCACGTCGGCGGCGATGGCCTCCAGCCGCAGGCCGTCCCGGATGGCGTCGGCCAGGTAGGGCTCGTCCTCCGCGATCAGCACCCGCACGAGAGCAGCGTAGGGAGCGCAACGTATCGGCGGTGTATGCGAGAGATTCCCACGTGGACGGGGGAACGTGCCGCGGCGATCACGCGCCTCGGCGGCGAGCTGCCGGGCCGCGACCACGCTGGCCGGCTCGTGGGCGGGCGGCACCGATCAGGCGCCGCTGGCGTCGGGTGCCGGCGCGGGGCACTCGCCGCCGCGCTCGACGGCGAGCTCGAAGTGCCACAGCTCGTTGGCGTACGTCTGGCAGAGGCCGTAGTCCGCCCCGTGCTGAGCCAGCCAGCTCATCGCGTCCGTCGGGCCGATGTCGACCGCTCGGCCTGTAACGTGCTCGGACTCGTCCGGGCCCAGGACGTACGCCCGGGCTGCCTCCGGGCTGCCGTACCGGGCGACCGCCGCCTCGAAGAGCCACCGCTGGTAGGCGGCGCTGCGCCATCCACTGGACACGTGGAGGTCCACCCCGTCGGCGGCCGCGTCCCGGGCGGCGTCCTGGACGGCCGTGCGCAGCTCGTCGTCCAGGCCGGTGATCGCCGGGACGTCGGCGAACGGGGAGAGCTGCTCGCCCTCGGGGACCAGCCCGTCGGCGACGGTCGGGGCTCCCCCGCCCGGTGTCGGCGCACCCGGTGCCGGCGCGTCGGCGGACCCGTCCGATGGGGCTGCCGAGCACCCGGTGGTCCCTGCCACGAGCACGGAGACGCAGCCCAGCGCGACGCGCAGCCCGCGCCGGGGCCGTCGCTGCGCACGTCGCGACCGGGCCGCCAGGTGCACCCGGACGAGCGCGACTCCCAACGCCGTGCCGACCGCGTTGGCGGCGACGTCCACCACGTCGGGGATGCGTCCGGGCAGCGTGATCTGCGCCAGCTCGAGGAGCGCCGACGCCGCGGCCCCGAGGACCAGCGGCAGCAGCGGCCCCGAGCGCCGGAGGACCCACGCGGCGAGCGCACCCACCGGGACGAACAGCAGCACGTTCGCCAGCACCTCGACCGGGCGCCGGGGAACGGTGTCCAGCCAGGGTGCGAGCAGTGCTTCGACGCCGGCCAGCACGGTCCGGCGGGCACCAGCGACGGCCTCGGCCGGACCGAGCGTAACGCCCACGACGGCGAGGACCACCGCGGCGGCCACGAGCACCGGCAGGCCTGGACGGCGGCCCCTCGGTCGGCCCGGAACCGGCGCCCGGGGCGTCGCGCCCGCTCCGCCGGCAGGTGGACGGTGGTGGGTGGTCGTCATCGTCGAACTCCTCTGCGCCGGGCTGACCGGCGCGGACTCGGTGCGGGTGGACGGACCCCAGTGCAGTCGGCCGGTCGTTGCCACGGCGTCTCCGATTCCGCATACGCCCACGACATGCGCGCGGCGGCTGTCGCCGACGTGTCGATGCCTGCGAACGCGCGCTCGACCGGTCTCGGTCATCGAGCGCCGGCGGGAGACCGGTCTGCGCCGTGCGCCGAGCGCCCACCCGGTAGCACGTCACCGCCCGGGCCGCGCTGGGCCGGGCCTGGCGCACCGCGGTGTCCCCGGAGAGGACCTGCTCACGAAGCGAGAGGTCACTCCCGGTGGGTCACCGCCCCGCCCCGTCCCGCCCGACCGGGTGCCGCCGTCGGGCGGCCCGGACACGGGCGGCCGACAGGAGGCGGTCGTCGCCGTCGCGGAGCTGCCGTCGCTCCGCGGCCAGCTGGCGGACGGCGATGAGCGAGGCCGGCTCCCTGCGCTGCGAGATCGTGGTCGGGTCGTCCCGGTGCGAGGTCATGTCGGGAACGCTCGCCGCGCGCCGGGGCGCGCACATCCGTCGGATGACCGGTCGTCGGCCTGCGCCCCCCGCTCGCGAGGCGAGGACCGCCCCGGTAGACGCCTCAGCCGTGGCTGGTCCAGCCGCGCGCTCCTCACCGGCGGGCTGACCGGAAAGCGCACCGAGCCCGGTCACATGACGGATGCGGAGCCGGCCCGCCCTCGTCGAGCATCGTCCCCCTCACCTCGTCCGACGGACTCCTCCGGTCCGCGGACGCCGACGGAATCGAGGAGGCCCCACCATGAGCACGGCCACCGACGACGACATCGGGACGTTCTACGGGGACCGGGGCGCCGGAGGCGTGACTGCCCCGACCCGGTCGTCACGGCGCGATGACGAGTTCGGCGATGCGGTCGCCGTCCATCGTGAAGCGGTAGCGGAGATCGACGACGCCCCCCGGGAAGTCGCCCTCCAGGTGGTTGACGGCGATCCAGTGCGCCTCGTCGACGCGCTGGGCACCGACGAGCGCGGTGGTGTACGTGAACTCCGCTCCGGCCCTGGAGAGGAAGCGCTGGATCTCCTCGGTCCCGCGGTAGGTCCTGCCCTCGTCGACGACCACCGCGGTGGGCGTGAAGGCGCGCAGCGCGGTGTCCGCGTCGCGGGACTCGTGCGCAGCGAGGTAACCGCGGATCGTGGCGGGGAGCTGATCGGGCCGGATGCTGGTCGTCTCGGTCATGCCCCGACCGTGCGGCCTCCCGGCACGGGAGGGTCAAGCGCTGGGCTCTCCCCCCGGGAGAGGGTGCAGAGTGCACCCGTGCTTGCGATCGGCGAGTTCTCCCGGCTGACCCACCTGAGCGTGCGCACCCTGCGCCGGTACCACGACGCAGGCCTGCTGGAACCGGCGACGGTGGACCCCGCGAGCGGCTACCGGTACTACACCGCGGAGCAGATCCCGACCGCACAGGTCATCCACCGCCTGCGCGAGCTCGACGTCCCGCTTCCCGACGTCCAGCGGATCCTGCGCTCCCCGGACCCGCACACCCGCGCCGGCCTCGTCGCCGACCACCTGCTGCGGCTGGAGTCCGAACTCGAGCGCACGCGGGCAGCGGTCGCCTCGCTGCGCCGGCTGCTGCGTCCGGAGCCGGCCCCGCTGCAGGTGGAGCTGCGCTCGGTCGCGGCCACGACGGTGGCGGCCGTGGAGGACGAGGTGGCGCACGACGAGGTCCTCGCCTGGTACGCGGGGGCCATGGCCGAGCTCGACGCGGCGGTCGAGGGACCGACCGGCGCCCCGGGCACGCTGTGCGACAACGCCCTGTTCGAGCGCGGCCGCGGGCACGTGCTCGTGTACCTGCCGACCGCTCACCCCCCGCGCCAGGGCCGGGTGCACCCGGTGACCCTGCCGGCCGTCGAGCTGGCCGTCACCACCCACGTCGGGGAGCACGACGACATCGACGTCACCTACGGCGAACTGGGCGCCTGGGTGGTGGCCAACGCTCTGGCGGTGGCCGGGCCGGTGCGGGAGACCTACCTGGTCGGCCCGCGCGACACGGCCGATCCGTCGGCCTGGCGGACGGAGATCGGCTGGCCGGTCTTCCGCGTCGCGCCGCGCTGATGGTCGCTGCCCGTCCCTGATCCACGTTCCACGTTCCACGTTCCACGAGAGGCCTGCCCCATGCCGGGCATCCGGACACCAGACCAGCGGCTCCGCGTCTTCGTGAGCTCGACCCTGGGCGAGCTGGCGGCCGAGCGCCGAGCCGTCTCCCGCGCCATCGCTGCGCTGCGACTCACCTCCGTGATGTTCGAGGCGGGCGCGCACGTGCGCCCGCCCGGCGAGGTGTACCGGGCCTACCTGGCGCAGAGCGACGTCTTCCTCGGCATCTACTGGGAGCGGTACGGCCAGCTCGTCCCGGGCCTGGACGTCTCCGGTCTGGAGGAGGAGTTCGACCTCTCCCGGGGGATGCCGCGGCTGCTGTACCTGAAGGCACCCGCTCCCGACCGCGATCCGCGCCTGCACCAGCTGGTCCGCCGGATCCAGCAGGAGGCGACCTACCGTCGGTTCCGGACCCCCGCCGAACTGGGCCGGCTGGTCCGTGACGACCTCGCCCAGCTGCTGAGCGAGCGGTTCACCGCAGCGGCGGCGCTACCCGCTGCGCCGGCCACTCCGTCAGAACGTGCCGTCCCCCGGTCCGTCCTGGCCCCCGCCCCCCTCCCGGTGAGCACGACATCGCTCGTCGGCCGGCAACAGGCCGTCGAGGACGTCGCGGACCTGCTCTCACGTCCCGGCCGACGGTGGGTCACCCTCACCGGACCGGGCGGGATCGGCAAGACCCGCCTGGCGCTGGCCACCGCCGAGCGGCTGCGCGAACGGTTCCACGCCGGCACCGTCTTCGTCCCGCTCGCGGAGCTGATCGACCCCGCCGCCGTCGTGGGGCGCATCGGCTGGGCACTGGGCGCCGACCTCGCCGGTGCGACCTCGCCGGTGCCCGCCCTGGCCGACCTCCTCGGGAACGACCGGTGGCTGCTCGTCCTCGACAACCTCGAGCGCCTGGTCGCGGCCGGCCCGGAACTGGCCGAGCTGCTGACCCGGTGCCCCGGCCTCGCGGTGCTCGCGACCAGCCGGACCGTCCTGGGGCTGCAGGCCGAGCAGGCGTACCCGGTTCCCCCGCTGCCGGTCCCGGAGACCTCGGACCTGCCGGACGTCGCGGAGAACCCCGCGGTGCGGCTGTTCCTGGAGCGCGCCCGGGCGGTACGGCCCGACTTCGAGCTGACAGCGGATGGCGCCCACGCCGTGGTGGAGATCTGCCGCCGTCTGGAGGGCCTGCCGCTGGCCATCGAACTGGCCGCCGCCCGCGTGCAGCTCCTCGATCCGGGCACCGTGCTGAGCCGGCTCTCCCGTTCCCTCGACACGCTGGGTACGGGCACGCCCGATCACCCGGAGCGGCAGCGCACCCTCAGGGCGGCGGTGGAGTGGAGCATCGGCATGCTCGACGACGCCGAGCGGTCGCTGCTCGAGGTGCTGGCGGTGTTCGCCGACGGCTGGAGCCTGGCGGCCGCCGCCCACGTGGCCGACCTCGACGAGGACCGGGCGCTGGACCTGACCGAGAGCCTGGCCCGCCACAGCCTCATCCACGTCGCTGCGAGGCCCACGGGGCCGCGCCCCCGGATGCTGCACCCCGTGCGCGCCTTCGTCGCCGAACGGCTGGCGGCGCGGTCCGACGTCGACGAGGTGCGTCGCCGCCACGCCGAGCACTACCGCGCGCTCGCCGAGAGCGCCGATCGGCCGCTGCGCGGCTTCCGCCAGCGGGCGTGCGCCGAGATCCTCGTCCGGGAGAGCGACAACATCGTGACCGCGGTGCGCTGGCACCTCGCCCACGATCCGGCACCGCTCCCCCGCCTGTTCCGGGTGCTGTCGCCGTTCCGGGTCCTCTGGCCGTTCCTGGGCCTCGGGGACATGATCATCGGCGAGGCTCGCTCCTGGGTGGCCGAGCTGCTGCCGACCGAGGACGCCCTGCCTGCAGCCTCGCGGGCGGAGCTGCTGAGCACGGCCCTGGTCTCCGCCCTGGAGGTCGGCGACGCGACGGCCGTCCGGGCGACCGGCGAGCGGCTGGCCGCGCTGCTCGGCGAGGTCGAGGACCCGTACCTGGACGCCGTGTCGCGACTGCTCCTCTCCTGGGCCGCGGCACTCGTCCGCGACCTGGACGGCGCCCGGAGGGGGTTGCGCACCGCCCTCGACCGGCTGCGCAGTCTCGACGAGCCGATGTGGACAGGGTTGGCGTTCGTCACCGCCGGATCCGTGGAGGCCGCCCTCGGCGATTCCGACGACGCCCTGCGCCACGCCACCGAGGCGCAGCATCTGGCGGGTCGCTTCGACACTCCCTGGTTGGCTGCCGTCTCGAGGGTGGTCCTGGCCGGACTCGCGATGGGCCGAGGCGATCTCGACGAGGCCCGCGCTCTCCTCGGCGAGGCACTCGACCTCAGCGAGTCCGGGCACAGCACGCACTGCCTCTGCCTGGCGCTGGCAGGGACATCCGCGCTGTCCCTCGCCGACGGGGCCGACGAGCGGGCCGGGCTGCTCGCCGGTGCGACCGACGGCCTGCGCCGTCGCGCGGGACTGCAGGTGTACGCGTCGATGCGCGGGGACGGCGACCTGGCGGACGCAGTGCGCGCGGCGACTGGTCCTGCACGGTTCGACGAGCTGTTCGCCGCGGGGAGCCGACTGGCCGTGGCGGAGGTCCTCGACCTCGCCCGTGACAGCCTGGTTCCGGGCGAGTGACGACCTCAGCCAACGGGTTGGAACCGTGTGCGCATGCAGCGAGTCGCCCTCGGACACACGATCACTGGCTCACGCCAGTGCTGCGCGTACAGGGCGCCACGGCGTGGGCGCCCTGTGGTCGTTCGTGGAGGGTCCCGCCGACCCTGGCTGGCGCCGAGCGTCCATCGCTCGGGGGACGGCCCGTTGTCCTCGTCCCACGCCTGTGCGGCGGCGAGCAACTGGCCGTGCCTCACCCGGATCGGCACGCTGTAGCCGTTGAAGTCATAGGGCGCCTCCTCCCCTGACCCCGGACCGACCCGCACCGATTCGAGGGACAGGTGCACACGCACAACGAGGGTCTCGCCCTCTCGCGCCGATGCTGAACCCGAGGTTGACTCCGGTGAAGACGAGCAGCTCCTCCGAGTCCTCGCTGGGAGCCTCGACCACCGGGACGCCCGCCTGCGGCCACCCGGAGCCAGTCCTCGATCTCCCACGCCTCCCACGTGGCGAGGTAGGGGTCGTCGAACTGCCTGGACTCCCCCGCTGCAGCATCTCAGGCCTGCGAATCGCCTGGCTGCCACGCCGGCGTAGGCGCGGCAGGCGTCGGTGGAGGAACCTCCCTCGCTCGAGGAGTTCGACCGGTTCGAGCGGCGACCACCCGCTATGCCACGCTCGGGGTCCCGTTCTGCCGGGAACCTGACGTCGCTGCGCTTCTCGCGGCGCTCCCGCTGAGGATCCCCCGGCCGCCGCACGTTCCAGCTGAGAGAGGCACTTGATGCAGACCGCTGAGCCAACGGAGCTGTTCGACCTGCGCATGAGCGAGGAGGCTCGGCCGCTCTTCGACCGCGTCGTCCGGTTCCTCGAGGACGTCGTCGCGCCGATGCAGGAGGAGTACTTCCGGCTCGGCGAGGGACGCGCCGACCCGTGGACGTACGCCCCGGGTCAGCTCGAGGCGCTCGAGGCGGCCAAGGACAAGGCCAAGGCGGCCGGGCTGTGGAACTTCTTCCTGCCCAACTCCGAGGTCGGCGGCCTGACCAACCTCGACTACGCCTACATCGCCGTCGAGCTCGGCAAGTACCCGCTCGGCTCCGAGACGCTCAACTGCTCGGCCCCCGACACCGGCAACATGGAGGTGCTCGAGCGCGTCGGGACCCCCGAGCAGAAGGCCCAGTGGCTCGCGCCCCTCCTCAACGGCGAGATCCGTTCGGCCTACGCCATGACCGAGCCCGACGTGGCCAGCTCCGACGCCAAGAACGTCCGGCTCCAGGCGGTGCGCGACGGAGACGAGTACGTCCTCAACGGCGAGAAGTACTACATCTCCGGGGCCGGAGACCCTCGCTGCAAGATCATGATCGTCATGTGCCAGACGAATCCCGACGCGCCGGTGCATGCGCAGCAGTCGCAGATCCTGGTGCCGATGGACACCCCCGGCGTCGAGGTGCTCGGCCCGATGCGCGTGTTCGGCCGCGACGACGCCCCCCACGGCCACATGCACATCCGGTTCACCGACGTGCGCGTGCCCGCCTCCAACATGCTCCTCGGCGAGGGCCGCGGCTTCGAGATCAGCCAGGTGCGCCTGGGGCCCGGGCGCATCCACCACTGCATGCGCGCCATCGGCCAGGGCGAGAAGGCGCTCGAACTGATGATCCGCCGGGGCAAGTTCCGGGAGGCGTTCGGCAAGCCCATCCTGAACCTCGGCAAGAACATGGAGACGGTGTCGCGGGCGCGCATCGAGCTCGATGCCTGCCGGCTCATGGTGCTGAAGGCCGCCAAGGCGATGGACGTGCTCGGCAACGCCCAGGCCCGCGTCTACGTCTCGGCGGTGAAGGCGATGGTGCCGGAGAAGGTGTGCCAGATCATCGACCAGGCCATCCAGATCCACGGCGCCACCGGGGTGTCGCAGTGGACGCCGCTGGCCGACATGTACACCAGCCAGCGCACCCTCCGCCTGGCCGACGGACCCGACGAGGTGCACCACTTCGTCGTCGCCCGCCACGAGGCCGGTCGCTACGCCGAACCCGCCCCCGGTCGCACCGAGGCCCTCGGCGACGGCGTCTTCGCCGGCCCCTGAGCGAGCGGAGGCCCGGGAGCGCAGCCTCCCGGGCCTCAGACCGCGGCCTTGCGGTGGGACCTGGGCGCACTCGCTTCGCGGCAAGCGCGCCGACGACCGACCCGGAACGACGAAGTCCTCTCGGTCGCCGGCCGCGGGGCTTCTGGTGACCTGGGCCTCGGACGCGTCGCCGCTGCGGAGGCCGCTACCGCAGGATGCCCTCGTGGAGCGCTCGCAGCACGGCGTTGGTCCGGTCGCGAGCACCGAGCTTGAGCAGGATGGTGGAGACGTGGTTCTTCACCGTGCCCTCGGCGAGGAACAGCGCCTCGGAGATCGTGCGGTTGCTGTACCCCTCCGCCACCAGCCGCAGCACCTCCAGCTCGCGCTCGGTGAGGTCCTGCACCGGTGCGGCGTCGGCGCCGACCGGTGACGGGCCCGAGCGGATCGCCCTCAGCAGCCGGTCGGTGATGGACGGGGCGATGAGCGTGCCCCCGTCCGCCAGGGTGCGCACCGCGTGGGTCAGCTGCTCCAGCGTCACGTCCTTGAGCAGGTAGCCCCGCGCCCCGCCGCGCAGCGCGGCGAGGACCAGCGTGTCGTCGTCGAAGGTCGTCAGCACGAGCACCGGGATGTCGATGCCGCGGCCGGCGAGCTGCCCGAGGGTCCAGATGCCGTCGTACCGGGGCATCCGGAGGTCGAGCAGGACCACGTCGGGCGCCGCCGCGGTGACCACGTCCAGCGCCGCCTGCCCGTCACCGGCCTCACCGACCACGTCGAAGCCGGCGACCTCCAGCAGGCTGCCGATGCCCTGGCGCACGAGCGCCTGGTCGTCGACCACCACGACCCGGGTCACGACATCGGCACCCGGGCCGTCACCCGGAACCCCTGGTCTCCCCCGAAGCTCACGTCGCCGCCGAGCGCCTCGAACCGCTCGACCAGCCCGCGCAGGCCGTTGCCGGGCACGGGCTCGCGGGCCCCGGTGCCGTCGTCGACGGCGGTCAGCACCACCCCGGACCGGTCCGCGACGACGTCGATCGTCAGCGTCCGGGCACCGGCGTGCCGGATCGTGTTCGTGACGATCTCCTGCACGGCCCGCACGAGGGCGACGGTCTGGGCCTCGTCCACCCGGACCTCCGGCGCGACGGAGATGGTCACGTCCAGGCCGGGCAGGTCGCGCACGACCTGACGCAGCGCCCCGGCCAGGTCCGGCGGCCCGCCCCGCAACTCCCCGACGGTGGTGCGCACGTCGGTCAGCAGGTCGCGCGCGACCCGGTTAGCCCGTGCGACGTGCACCCGGGCCTGCTCCCCCTCGCGGTGGTGCGCCGCCTCCAGTTCCAGCGTGAGGACGGTCAGCTGGTGGCCGATGAGGTCGTGCAGGTCGCGCGATATCCGCAGCCGCTCGGCGGTGCGCGCCGACTCGGACAGGAGGACCGTCGCGGCCCGCAGGTCGACGTGCGCCTCGGTCAGCTCCCGCCGCATCCGCTGCTCCCGGACGACGGCGACCGAGCTGAGCACGCTCGCCAGCTGGATCAGAAGGTAGAAACCCGTGATGATCAGCGTCTGGGGGACGTCGCCCGTCTGCCGCGCCGACGCGAGGGCGATGACAGCCGTGTTGAGCGCCACGACGAGCAGCCCCACCCGGAGCGGGACGACGTAGACGCTCACCGCCGCGACGACGACCAGCAGCACCGGCAGCAGCCCCAGACCTGGCGCGGTCAGCAGCACCGCCCAGGACGACGACACCGCCAACGCGAAGGCCGCATGGGCACGGCGGGACGAGCCCGCACCGGCGGCGGCCACGAGCAGGGCGCCGATCAGCACCGCGAAGACCGCGATCCAGAGGCCGCGCGGGATCGTGGGATCGGCCGCGCCCAGGAGGACGGGGCCGGCCACCACGACCGCGACCACGAGCATCGCCAGACCGGACCACTCGTCCGGGCCGAGGCGTCGCATGGCGCCACCCTAGGTTTCCGACGACGCCCGGCGGGGGTGCCAGAAGTCATGGACCGGTGTCCTGACTTCCGGCACCTGTCCCGGGCCCCCGCTCTCCCTAGCGTCGTCACCATGAGCAGCACGAACCCCGCGCTGCAGGCCGACGGCCTGCACAAGCGGTACGGCGGCACGATCGCTGTCGACGACGTGAGCCTGCGCGTGGAACCGGGCGAGGTGTTCGGCATCCTCGGTACCAACGGCGCGGGGAAGACCACCACGGTCGAGCTGATCGCCGGCCTGCGGAAGCCCGACCGGGGGCGGGTCGGCGTGCTCGGCCTGGATCCGCAGCGCGACCGCGCGAGAGTCCGCCAGGTGCTCGGCGTCCAGCTGCAGCAGGCCTACCTGCACCACGCGCTGACCGTCACCGAACTCCTCGGCCTGTACCGCAGCTTCTACCCGGAGCCGCGGCCGGCCGGGGAACTGCTCGAGCTCGTCGGCCTGACCGAGCAGCGGCGGGTCCGCTTCGAGAAGCTCTCCGGCGGCCAGCAGCAGCGGCTCTCCATCGCCCTCGCGCTCGTGGGACGGCCGCGCGTCGCCATCCTCGACGAGCTGACCACCGGGCTCGATCCGCGGGCCAGGCGCCGCATGTGGGCGACGGTCGAGCGTCTGCGCGAGGAGGGCGTCACGGTCCTGCTGGTGAGCCACGCGATGGACGAGGTCGAGCATCTCTGCGACCGGGTCGCCCTGCTGGACGCCGGGCGCGTCGTCGCCCTCGACACTCCCGCCGGCCTCGCGCGCCGGGCCGGCGCCGGGACCCTCGACGAGGCCTTCGTCGCCCTGACGGGCAAGGAGCTGGAGGACGCCGGATGAGCACCGTGGTCGAGCCCCGCGGTCCGGGCCTGGGAGCCTGGCTGGCCCTGGTCCGGTGCGAAGCGAAGATGGTCGTGCGCGACACCGCCGGACTCGTCGTCCCCATCGGCCTGCCGCTGCTCATCCTCGTGATGAACGCCTCGGCCGCCGGCGACGAGACGGTGGTCAACGGTCGGACCGCGCTCGAGGTCTTCGTCCTGCCGCTGGTGGTCACCATCGTGATCGCCACCACCGGCATCATCAAACATGCCGAGCTTCCTCGCCTACTACCGCCGCACGGGGGTCCTGCGCCGGCTCTCGGTCACGCCGGCCTCCCCGGCGATGGTGCTGGTGGCGCAGGCGGTCGTCAGCGTGCTGCAGGCGATCACCGGCGTCGTGGCTGCGCTGCTGGTGGCGCTCCTGGCGTTCGACGCGCGCCTGCCGGTGCACGCGGGCACGGCGCTCGGTGTCGTGGTGGCCGGCATGGTGGCGATGTACGCGGTCGGCATGGTGGTCGCCGCGGTGGCACCCACGCCCAACTCGGCGGTCGCGATCGGCCTCGTCGCCTTCTTCGCCCTCGGCGCGCTCGGAGGACTGTTCGGCGGGCGCGACGCCCTGCCGGAGCCGGTCGCGACCGTCGGCGGGTGGCTCCCCTTCGGCGCCGCCGTCGAGGGCCTGTCCGCGGCCTGGGCCGGCGTCCCCGTCGAGCCCGCTCACCTGGTCGGCCCGGGCGTCACCGCCGTCGTCGCGTGCGCTCTCGCGGCCGCGCTCTTCCGCTGGGAGTGAGGTGCTACCCGCCGGTCACGTCCGCCTGGGATGCTGGAGCCGACGGCCCGGCCGGTGTACCTGTCGCCCCGACGGGTAAGCGCGCCGGACGAGGGTGGCGCATGAGGACGGCGGCCGCCCGCCGCACCTCACGAGTGGACCTGATGACCGGCAACGCCACACACCGATTCAGCAACACCGCGATCCTCACCGTGCAGACGGTGGACGCGTCCCAGATCGTCACGTCGGCAGAGTTCGACGAACAGCTGGGTGACACCTACCAGCGCGTCGGGCTGCGCCCCGGGCTGCTGCAGCGGCTCGCGGGCATCGAGGAGCGTCGCTGGTGGGCCGACGGGGTCTCGTTCGTCGACGGCGCCGCCACCGCGGGCGCCAAGGCGATCAGCGAGAGCGGGGTCGACCCGGCGCACATCGGCCTGATGGTCAACACGTCGGTCAGCCGCAAGCACCTGGAACCGTCGACGGCCGTCGCCGTGCACGACTCCCTCGGGCTGCCGAGCTCCTGCCAGAACTTCGACGTGACCAACGCCTGCCTGGGGTTCATCAACGGCATGGAGCTGGCCGCGGCGATGATCGACGTCGGGATGGTCGAGTACGCGCTCGTCGTCAACGGCGAGGACGCACGGCCCGTGCAGGAGCGCACCATCGACCTGCTCAACCGGCCGGACACCGTGGCGAAGGACGTGATGGGGCACTTCGCGACCCTCACCCTCGGCTCCGGCGCCGTCGCCATGGTGCTGGGCCGGGCCGACCGGCACCCCGAGGGCCACCGGCTCGTCGGTTCGGTCAGCCGGGCCGGGACCGAGCACCACCGGCTGTGCACCGGCGACAACGACGGGATGCAGACCGATCTCAAGGGCCTCCTCGCCGCCGGCCTCGACCTCTCCGGTGAGCTGTGGGCGGAGGCGGCGGACGAGTTCGACTGGGCCCGGGGAATGGACCGCTACGTCATCCACCAGGTCTCCAAGGTGCACACCGGGGCGCTGTGCGACCGGTTCGACATCGATCGGGCACGGGTGCCGACGACCTTCCCCACCCGCGGCAACCTCGGCCCCGCGTCGGTGCCGTTCACGCTGGCGGGGCAGGCCGACACCCTGGCCGACGGCGACCGCGTGCTGCTGATGGGGATCGGCTCGGGCCTCAACGCCTGCTGCCTGGAGATCGCCTGGTGACAGCCGGCGCAACGGTCCGGTTGCCGGGCCTGGACCCGTCCTGGTCGCGGTGGGTCGCCGTGCCCGGTGCGGACGGCGAGAAGCACCTGTGGCACGTGCTCGACAACGGTGTGCCCGACCCGGTCGGCACCCTGCTGTGCGTCCACGGCAACCCGACCTGGTCCTACCTGTGGCGCCGCCTGGTCGCCGCCGCCCCGCCGGGGTGGCGCGTCGTCGCCCCCGACCAGCTGGGCATGGGCTGGTCCGAGCGGCCGGCCGCGCCGCGGACCCTCACCCAGCGGGTGGCCGACCTCGGGAACCTCACCGCCGCGCTGGGCGTCACCGGCCCGGTCGTCACCGTCGCCCACGACTGGGGCGGCATCATCTCCCTCGGCTGGGCGCTCGAGCACCGGCAGGACGTGCGGGGCGTGGTCCTCACCAACACCGCCGTCGCCATGCCGGAGGGGGACCTGGGGCCCGCGCTGATCCGGCTGGCGCACGCGCCGGGCCTGCGCGCCGCCGTCACCGTCGGCAGCTCGGTGTTCGTCCGCGGGGCGACGGCGCTGTCGTGGCCGCCGCTGCCCCGGGAGATCCGCCGGGCCTACGCGCAGCCCTACCCGTCGGCGGCACAGCGCCGGGCCGTGGGCGAGTTCGTCGCCGACATCCCGTTCCGGCCGGGACACCCCTCCCGTGCGGCGCAGGAGGCGATCGCCGAGGGCATCCGGACGCTCGACGTCCCCGCGCTGCTGCTGTGGGGCCCTCGTGACCCGGTCTTCGGCGAGAAGTACCTGGCGGACCTGCGGGAACGCCTGCCCCGGGCGGCGGTGCACCGCTACGAGGGCGCCTCCCACCTCCTCCCCGAGGACGCACCCCAGTACGCCGAGGCGGTGGCCACCTGGGTGACCGACACGTTCGCCGCCCCGGACGCCGATACCGCGGGCAGCCGCGGCACGGCGGCGGAGCCCCCCAGGCCCTGGGCGGCCCTGGCCGCCCGCTCGGAGGACGACTCCCCGGCGGTCGTCGAGACCGGCGGGGACTCGATCACCTGGGCGGAGCTGGCCCGCCGGGTCGCCGATCTCGCCGCCGGTCTGGCGGCGGCCGGTGTCCGTCCGGGAGAGCGGGTGGCGCTCCTGCTGGAACCGTCGGCGGACCTGACCGCAGCGGTCTACGCCACCTGGCGCGCGGGCGCCGTGATCGTGGTCGCCGACAAGGGGCTCGGCTTCCGAGGTATGCGCCGCGCGCTCCGGGGAGCGGCGCCGGACCACGTCCTGGGCAGCACCGCCGGCCTGGTGGCCGCCCGGGCCATGGGCCTCCCCGGGACGCGGATCGTCGCGGGGCGAGCGACGGCCCGGCTGCGCCGGGCCCTCGGCGCCGAGCACGACCTGGCCTCGCTGGAGGCGCTCGGCCGGTCCTCGGCCGCGCCGGCGGAGGGCCCGCCGGACGCCGACTGCGCGGTCGTCTTCACCTCCGGGGCCACCGGTCCCGCCAAGGGCGTGGTCTACACGCAACGCCAGGTCGGCGCTCAGCTGGAGCTGGTCAGGACCGCCTACCGCCTCACGCCGGGTGATGCGCTGGTGGCCGCGTTCGCCCCCTTCTCCATCCTCGGACCGGGGCTCGGGATCGCGTCGTCCGTCCCCGACATCGACGTCACGGCGCCCGGCACGCTGACCGCCGCGAAGCTGGCCGACGCGGCGGCCGCCGTTGACGCCACGGTGGTCTTCGCCGCACCGGCCGCGCTGCGCCGCGTCGCCGCCACCGCCGCGCAGCTGACCGGGGAGCAGCGCTCGGCGCTGAGCCGGGTCCGGCTGCTCATGTCGGCCGGAGCGCCCGTGCCGGCACCGCTCCTGCACGCCCTCCGCGAGACGTTCCCGCGGGCCGAGGCGCACACGCCGTACGGCATGACCGAGGCGCTCCCGGTCACCGACGTCTCCCTGGACGACGTCGAGGCCGCCGGGCCGGGGAACGGCGTCTGCGTCGGCCGCCCGGTGCCCGGTGTCGAGGTCCGCGTCAGCCCGCTCTCCCCGCTGGGGGCCGCCGACGGCCCGCTCACGGGGGCGCCCCACGTCCCCGGCGAGGTCTGCGTGCGCGCGCCGCACGTGAAGGACCGCTACGACGCGCTGTGGGCCACCGAGCGTTCCGCAGCCCGCGATCCGGGCTGGCACCGCACCGGGGACGTCGGGCACCTGGACGACGCGGGACGACTCTGGATCGAGGGCCGGCTGGCGCACGTGATCAGCACCGCGGACGGGCCGGTGACCCCGGTCGGCCCCGAGCAGCGGATCGAGCGCCTGGACGACGTCTTCGCCGCGGCGGTCGTCGGCGTCGGTCCGGCAGGCGCGCAGGTGGTCGTCGCCGTCGTCGTGCCCGTAGCCCGTGCCCCCCGTCGTGCATCCCGCGCCGGCCGGCTCGCCGTGGCTCCTCCCGCGCTCGCCGACCGGATCCATGCCGCGGCCGGTACGGACCTCGCCGCCGTCCTCGAGACGACGGCGCTGCCGGTCGACATCCGGCACCAGTCGAAGGTGGACCGGGCGGCACTGGCGCGCCGGGCGACCCGGGTCCTCTCCGGCACACCGGTCCGCTGGGCGACCCGGAGCGGCGGGACGGCGTGAGGGTCCTGGTCACCGGCGCGAGCGGGATGCTCGGCCGGGTCACGGCCGAGCGCCTGATCGCGCGCGGCGACGAGGTGACGGTCCTCCAGCGCCGTCCCTCGGGCCTGCCCTGCTCCGAGGTGCTCGGGGACATCGCCGACCCGTCCGTGGTGGCGCGGGCCGCCTCGGGGCAGGACGCCGTCGTCCACCTCGCCGCGAAGGTCGACGTGACCGGGACGTGGGAGGAGTACGCGCGGGCCAACGTCCAGGGCACGCGCAACGTCGTCGCCGCCTGCTCCGCCGCGGGCGTCGAGCGGCTGGTGCACGTCTCCTCCCCCTCGGTCTCGCACGCCGGGTCGCCCCTGTTCGGGGCGGGCGCGGGCCCCGCCGATCCGGCTCGGGCGCGAGGTGCCTACTCGAGGTCCAAGGCGCTGGCCGAACAGGTGGCGCTCGGCGCGGACTCGGCCGACCTCGCGGTGCTGGTGCTCCGCCCGCACCTGGTGTGGGGCCCCGGCGACGAGCAACTCGTGGCGCGGATCGTCGCGCGGGCCAGGAGCGGTCGTCTCCCGCTGATCGGTTCCGGCGCCGCACTGATCGACACCACGTACGTCGACAACGCCGCCGCCGCCCTCGTGGCAGGGGTCGACGCGTGCGGGCCCGTCCACGGGGAAGCGCTGGTGGTCTCCAACGGTGAGCCCCGCACCGTGGCGGAGATCCTGCGACGGCTGTGCTCGGCAGCCGGCGTGCCCGGGCCCCGGCGTCGGGTGCCGGCGCACGCAGCCTGGCTGGCCGGCGCCGTGGTGGAGAGGACCTGGTCGGCCGCCGGCCGGCGGTCGACCCCGCCACTGACCCGGTTCCTCACCGAGCAGCTGACGACGGCGCACTGGTTCGACCAGCGGCGGACCCGGACCGCGCTCGGCTGGCGGCCGGAGGTCGGCCTCGACACCGGCTTCGCCCGGCTGGCTGCCTGGTACGGCGAACGGGACACGACTCCGGCCGACGCGGTCCCTACCGCCTGACGAGGGCGCTCCGGCCGTCAACCGTCCGGGGACCGTGCCTCCTCCTCTTCCGGCGTCCGCCGTCCGAACCACAGGATTCCGGTCCCCAGCGACAGGACCAGGAGGACGGACATGGCGATCAGCAGCGGCACCGGCCCGAACTGGGCGATCAGCGGGAGCGACGCCGCGGTGACCAGACCGCCGCCGAAGAAGGGCTCGAAGGCCAGCTGCTTGTACCCGAAGGCCTCCATGGCCGGGGTGGCGGCGTTGGGGTCGGCGACCCGGATCAGGATCAGCCCGGTGGCGGTGACGCCGAGGGACTGCCCCAGGTCGCCGATACCGCGCTCGAACCAGAAGCGCGGGATCATCCGGCGCGCCAGGAAGACGAAGGCGCCCACGTTCCACGAGAGGCCGGCGACGGCGAGGAGGAGGAACGTCACCCAGTTCTCCGCGATCGCCTGGATGGACAGCGTGGCGAGTGCGCTGATGATCAGCAGGTCGAGCGCGATCCCCTGGATGCGCAGCATCATCCGCCGATCGACGATGCCGGTCCGATCGAACCGGTCGACGAACTTCTGCACCAGCACCCCGCCGATCATCGCCAGCGGGAACAGCGGCACGAACTCGAAGAGTGCGACGGTGTCGGCCCACAGCGCCTGCTCGAGGGCCTGCAGCCCCTCGAGCAGGCCGAGGCCGATGAGGATCGCCACGGCGACGATCGCGAAGTGGATCGCCAGCGGCTCGACCGAGGCGGTGCGCACCGTCATCAGCGCGGCCGGCGGCTGCTCCTCGCGCTCGTAGAGCCCGCGCTGCTCGGCCAGCGACGTCTTCGCGTCGTGCTCCAGCACCTGGGCGCGGCCGGTGTGCACGCCCCAGTTGATCAGCGCGATGCCGACGACGACGCCGGAGACGACGCCCACCGTGGCCAGGCCCAGCGCCAGGTCCTGCCCCTCCGGGAGGCCGAGGTCGGCGAAGGTGGTGCCCAGCCCCGCGGCCGTGCCGTGCCCGCCCTCGAACCCCACCTCGATGAGCGCACCGACCATGGGGTCCTGGCCGAGGAACGGTACGAGCAGCAGGACGGCCAGCAGCAGCCCGATCACGTACTGGCCCGACGCCATGGTGACGCCGAGAGCCAGCTGCGGCCCGGCGAGCTCGGCGGCCTCCTTCACCTTGGGGATCCGCTCGCCGAGGAACAGGGTCGCGAACACGACGGAGATCAGCAGGCCCGGCAGCGACGCCCAGACCGCGAGGAACTCCGCCGGCCACAGTCCACCGGTCAGCGGCGCGTCCTCCCCGCCGATCGCCTCGGCCACCGAGCCGACCACCTCGGGGCCGATGAGCAGGGCCAGGAACCCGCCGATGATCGAGCTGGGGAGGAAGAGCTTCTGAGCGATCCGGGACCGGATGCGGACGAGCTTGGCGACGAGGAGCAGGACGCCCAGCACCAGCAGGCTGAGTCCGATGACGTCAGGGGACACGCTGCCTCCGTCAGGTCAAGCCGTCCCGGGGACCGGTCGCGCCGGACTGTCCCCGCCGGGTGGCGTCCACCTTGGTGGCTCCGGGATCCGACGACAACCCGGTGCCGCTCCCTCCCGGACGCCCTGCGCCCGGCCGCGACGTCCGCTGCGCCGGTGGGGCGGCGCCTGCTGGTGATGCCGGCAGCTGCGGGAATTTCGTTGATGCGGCCCCTCGCGCACGGGAGGATCGCCGGGTGATCACGCGGTCGACGTCCTCCCGAGCTGTCGCCCCCCTGGTCAGCGCAGCGGCGACGACCCTGTACTACGCCACACCGGACTTCATCCCCTCACGCACGACCCGCGGCTGGGCGAAGGCCGGGCTCACCGCTGTCGCCGTCGCGGCGTCCGTGCCCGACGCGCGGGCGGCGTGGGTCCCCGCACCCGGGGGGCACGGGGCCGAGGGTGCGGTCGCCCCGGCGCAGGCACTCGGTTCGCTGCCCGCCGGCAGCAAGGCCGTCATCCTCGGGTCCGTGGCCGCCGCGCTCGCCGCGGGGGTCGGCGGGCTGCTGACCGCTGAGCGGTGGATCTTCCGCCGCGGACAGGCACGGGCGGCCGCCGGCAAGCGACTGCCGCACACCGGCCCGGCGGTGGTGTACGGAGTGCTGGCGAGCGCGCTCTGGCTGCTGCCGCCACCACCGGACCCGCACTGATCCGGCCGCCGTCGTCACGCGGAGCGGACGTACGGCACCACCGCTCCGGTCGGGCGGAGGGCGTGCGCCCGGTCGGCGAGCAGCCGGCGGACGTCGGCGACGGTTCCCGCTTCGAGGCACTCCTTCGCCAGCTCCTCGCACTCCCGCAGGGCCAGCGCCCGCACCGCCGCCTTCACGCGCGGCACGGCGGAGCCCGCCACGCTGAGCTCCGTCACGCCCAGGCCCAGCAGCAGGGGGACGGCCAGCGGGTCGGCTGCCATCTCGCCGCACACCGCGACGGGAGCCCGACCGGCCGCCCGGCTGCCCACCTCGGCGATCAGGCGCAGCACCGCCGGATGGAGCGGATCGGCCAGCGGTGCCACGGCCGGGTTCCCGCGTTCGACGGCGAGCGTGTACTGGGTGAGGTCGTTCGTCCCGATGCTGACGAAGTCCAGGTACGGCAGGAATGCCTCGATGGTCAGCGCCGCCGCCGGCACCTCCACCATGATCCCGGTCCGCAAGGAGGGCGGAAGCCCCTCCGCCCCGGCCGCCCGCTCGAGCAGCTGCCGGGCCGCGATCAGCTCGTCGACGGTCGTGACCATCGGGAACATGACGTTGACCGGTGCCCGACGCGCGACCCGGCAGATCGCGGTCAGCTGCTCGACGAGCAGCTCCGGCCGCGCGAGCGAGAGGCGTAGGCCCCGCACCCCGAGGTACGGGTTCGCCTCGGTCGGTTGCGGGAGGTAGCGCAGCGGCTTGTCGCCGCCGACGTCGAGGGTCCGGATCGTGATCGGACGCCCGCCGAACACCTCCGCCATCGCGCGGTAGTCGCGCTCCTGCTCCGCCACGGACGGCGGGCGGTCGCGGTCGACGAACACCAGCTCGGTCCGGACCAGGCCGGCGCCGTCGGCCCCGGTCGCCGCCGCGGCACGGGCGTCGGCGACGGACGCGAGGTTCGCTGCCACCTCGACCCGGACGCCGTCCGCGGTCATCGCCGGGCGGGTGGCTTCGGCCGCCGCACGCTCCGCCTGCTCGGCGAGCCGGCTCGCCTCGCGCTCGTACTGCTCCAGCACATCGGGGGCGGGATCCACGACGACCCGCCCCGCCGTGCCGTCGACGACGACCACCGTGCCCTCGGCCACGTCGAGGACCCCGGGCCCGGCGGTGACGACCGCCGGGATACCGAGCGAGCGGAGGAGGATGCTCGCGTGCGAGGTGGCGCTCCCACCGGCGAGGACGACGCCGCGCACGGCGCGCGGATCGAGCGCTGCAGCCTGCGCCGGTGTCAGGTCCGGGGTGAGCAGGACGCCGTCCACCGACACCGGCGTCGCCGCGGTGCCGCCGGCCAGCGCTCGCAGGACCTGCTCCCCCACCGCCCGGACGTCCGCTGCGCGAGCACGCAGGTAGGGGTCGGACAGGGCGAGCCAGCTCTGCTCCACCGTGCCGACCGCCGCCTCCCAGGCCGCCGACGCGGAGGTGCCCGCGTCGATCCGCGACCGCGCCTCCCCCAGCAGCTCCGCGTCGTCGAGCAGCAGCAGGTGGGCCTCGAAGATTCCGGCAGCGCCCTGCCGCGCGCCGTCGCGGAGCCGCTCGACCTCCCGGCGGGCCTCGGCCACGGCCTCGGCCAGCCGTCGCCGCTCCGTCGCAGGAGGGCCGGCCGGCGCCTCCGTGCGCGTCGGCGACCACGTGGGCAGCCGGCGGGCGGGCCCGATCCCGATCCCGGGGCCCGCCGGGGACGGCGTTCCGGGCGCGAGCGGCACGTCGCCCGCCGGGATGTCCTCGCCGGCGTCGTCCGCCTCGTCGAACCCGCGCGCGGCCAGCGCCAGCAGGTGTTCCAGCGCGGCGCGCGCCTGCCGTCCGGTCGCCGCCACCTCGATGACGTGCCCCTGCAGCGCCCCCAGGGTCGCCACCCGGCTGAGGCTGCCCGCCGGCACGGCCGCGCCGTCCGTCGTGACGTTGCGCAGCGTCACCGTGGCGTCCAGTCGACGCACTTCGGCGACGAGCCGGGCCGCGGGTCGGGCGTGGAGTCCGTGCGGGTTCTCGACGGTGAAGGTGGAGGTGACCGCGGCCCCGTCCTCCTCCGCGGGCGGGCCTCCGGGTTCGTCGGCACCCAGGTGCCCGGCCTTCGCGAGGAGCGCCGCCCGGGCCTCGGCGGCGACCTCCTGCCGGGATGCGCCGCCGGCAGCCGCGACCGCGGCCACGACCAGCCCCTCGACCAGCGGTGCCGGGCACAACGTCACGCGGCCGCGGACGAGGTCGTCGTCCAGCAGGTCGAGCGCCATCTCCGCGCTGAGCACCGCGCTGCCCAGGTCCATGAGGACCACCACGCCGGCGTCGCCGTCGACGCGTTCGATGGCCGCGGCGATCTGGACGGCGTCCGTGCCGAAGGTCGTGTCGTCGAGGCCGGCCGCGACCGCGATGCGGGGCTCGGCACCGTGCACCATCTCCGTCGCCAGCGCGACGGCGGCCGTGGCCAGGGCCCGGCTGTGCGAGACGACCACGATCCCGACGCCCTGCGCTCCACCGCCGCTCGGCGCGCTCACCGAGACGGCATCCCCTCGGCCGGCCCGGCGCTCGACGCCGCCCGGTCCTGCCGGCCGCCCAGCGCCGTCGCCGCCGCGGCGACGAGCAGCGCCGCACTGGTGGCGCCGGGGTCCTGGTGGCCGGTGCTCCGCTCCCCGAGATAGCTGGCCCGGCCCTTGCGGGCCGGCATCGGGATCGTCGCGTCCCGCCCCGCGGCCGCGGCCGCGGCCGACCGTTGGAGCGCCGTTCCCCACGGTTCGCCGTCGGCCAGCGCCGCCTCGAGCGCGTCGACCGCCGGGGCCAGGGCGTCGTACATGGTCTTGTCCCGAGCCTCCGCCTTCCCGCGGGTCACCACGCCGTCGAGACCGGCACGGAGGCCGGCGGCGAAGCCGTCGGGGCCCACCGGTTCGGCGTCGTCGAGGGCCCCGCCGAACCGCAGGAAGAAGGTTCCGTAGAGCGGACCGCTCGCACCGCCGACGGTCGACACCAGCGTCATGCCGACCTTCTTGAGCAGGGCGCCCGGCGTGGTGACCTCGCCCTCGTCGAGCGCGGTCACCACCGCGGTCATCCCGCGGTGCATGTTGGCGCCGTGGTCGGCGTCCCCGATCGCCGCGTCGAGCTCCGTGAGCAGGTCCTCGTGCTCGTCGACGAGCCGGGCGAAGGCCCGTACCCAGTCCGCCAGGTCGGCCGTCGTCATGCCGTCTGCCATCGGTCAGATCCCCCAGCGCAGCGCCGGCGTCCGCACGGGCGCATCCCAGAGCGAGAGCAGGTCGTCGTCGACGCGCAGCAGCGTGACCGACGCGCCGGCCATGTCGAGGGAGGTGATGAAGGGCCCGACCAGCGAACGGGCGATCTGCACGCCGCGGCCGGACAGGATCTTCGCCACCTCGTTGTACATGACGTACAGCTCGATCAGGGGTGTGCCGCCGAGGCCGTTGACGAAGCAGACGACGCCGTCGCCCGACCGGAACGGCAGGTCCTCGAGCACCGGCTCGACCAGCATGGCGGCGATCTCCCGGGCCGACGCCAGCGGGATGCGCTCCCGGCCCGGCTCGCCGTGGATGCCGACGCCGAGCTCCATCTCGTCGGCGCCCAGGTCGAAGGAGGGGTGACCGACCGCCGGCAGCGTGCAGCTGGTGAGCGCGAGGCCCATGCTGCGGCCGTTGGCGTTCACGGTCCGGGCCACCTCGGCGACCTCGTCCAGCGAGCGGCCCTGCTCGGCGGCGGCACCCGCGATCTTCTCCACCAGGACGGTGACGCCGACGCCCCGCCGCCCCGCCGTCCACGTGCTGTCCTGGACGGCGACGTCGTCGTCGGTGACGACCGGGACGACCCGCGCCCCGGTCTCGGCCTCGGCCAGCTCCGCGGCCATCTCGAAGTTCATGACGTCGCCGGTGTAGTTCTTGACGACGTGCAGGACTCCTGCGCCGCCGTCGACCAGCTTCGTGGCAGCGAGCATCTGGTCGGGCACCGGGGACGTGAAGATCTCGCCGGCGCAGGCGGCGTCGAGCATGCCCAGCCCCACGAACCCGCCGTGCAGCGGCTCGTGGCCGGAACCCCCACCGGAGACGATGCCGACCTTGCCCGGTTTCGGCAGGTCACCGCGGTGGATCACCTTGTTCGCGTGGTCCACCCGCAGATCGGGATGCGCGGCCTCGAACCCCTGCAGGGCTTCCGCGACGACGTCCGCGGGGTCGTTGACGAGTTTCTTCATGACGTCGGTTCTCCTGGTGGCGTAGGGGTCAGGAGGCCGTCGCGGGTGCGCGGGCCTCGTCGGGGGCGCCCATGTCGACGTCGGGCGGTGGCGCGGTGCGGCGGGTGTCCGCGCGGTGACGGTGCAGGTGGGTGCGGCCACCGCGCCGCGACGCCCTCCACCGCCGTGCGGTGCGCGCGGAGCACGGCGGGGCCCACGGCGGCGAGGCCGGAGAACCCGGCGGCCGGACGCCGGGTCGGACAGGGCTCGTCGCGCACGGGCGCCTCCGTAGCACCGAAGACCATTCGACATCGTCAAATGTGTGACGTAGGTTACAGGCGGCTCCGGTGGTCGACAAGGCGCCGGCGCACGAACCAGGACGAGCAGGAGGGGCGGCTGGTGATTCAGTCCGTCGACCGGGCGGTCCGGGTGCTGACCGCTCTGCAGGGGTCTCGCCGGATGGCCTTGTCCGAGCTGGCCGCCAGGCTGGAGCTGCCCCCGTCGACCGTCCACGGGCTGGTGCGCACGCTCGTCTCCCACGGGCTGGTGGTGCAGGAGCGCGGGTCAGGTCGCTACCAGCTGGGTCCGGCGGTCCTCCGGCTGGGCAACGTCTACCTCGACACCCTCGAGCTGCGCTCCAGGACGATCCCGTGGGCCGAGGAGGTGGCCCGCCGGACCGGCTTCGCGGTGCGGACCGCCGTCCTGCTGCTGGACGACGTCGTGATCATCCACCACGAGCCGCGCCCCGACGGCAGCCGGCAGATGCCCGAGGTGGGGATCGTCATCCCCGCCCACGCCTGCGCCCTGGGCAAGGCGATCCTCGCGTTCTCCGGAGCGGCCGGCCCGGGGGTGCTCGAGGCGCCGCTGAAGAGCATGACGGGCGAGACCATCACCTCCGCGACGGAGCTCCGGGCCGAGCTGGCGGAGGTGCGCTCCACCGCGCTCGCCCTGGAGCGGGAGGAGGCACTTCTCGGCGAGTGCGGGCTCGCCGCTCCGGTCTTCGAATCCCACGCCGATGTCGCCGGCGCCATCGGCGTCGTCGTCCCGTCCGCGGCCTGGCCGGTGGACGACTCCGTCCGGGGGGCGGTCCGCGAGGCGGCACGGGCCCTCTCCCGGGAACTCGGCGCGCCGGGCTGGCCCGTGCACGGCGGCTAGCTCCGACGGGCGCCTCGTCCGGGTCGCGCCTCACCCACCGGGCGGACGTCGACGGCCGACGTCCGGGCTCCGGCTCACGACCGGCTCGTCAGGCCCTGCCGCAGCTCGGCCATGGCCTGCGCGAGGCTCACGCGCGGTCTCCAGCCCCACCCGCGCGCGCGGTCGGCGCGCAGCTGCCCGGTCCAGACCGGCTCGTCGGTCCACTCGGGCTCGACGCCCAGCGCGTCGGTCACCGTGCCGAGGTAGTCCCGCCACGTCGCCGGCTCGCCGGCGACGATGACCGGCGTCGTGCTCCCGGCCACGGGGCCCCGCTCCGGGTCGTCGGCGGTCGCGACGGCGCCCGTGGCGACGTCCGCGATCAGGGCAGCCAGGTCCTCGACGTGCACCCACGCCCAGGTCTGCGCGGGATTGGCCCGGCGGTCACCGTCGCCGATCGCCTGCGGTCGCAGCGTGTTCCACACCGACGTCTCGCCGGCACCGAGGATCGCCGGCGGGCGGACCAGCACGGTCGTGAGCCCGCCGACCTGCGCCAGCGCGGCGTCGGCGGCGTTCTTCGTGTCGGGATAGGCGCCGCTGCCCTCGGGCAGCAGGGCGCCGTCCTCGGCCACGTCCCCGACGCCGGTCGAGCGGTCGTAGACCCCGGCCGTGGACACGTGCACGAGCCGGGCGACGCCGGCGTCCCGGGCGGCCCGGGCGAAGGCTGACGTCCCCTCCACCCCCACCCGGTGCTGCACCTCCCGGGGCGAGCCCATCGGGTGGACGGTCGTGACGACCGCCTCGGCGCCCCGGGTCACCGCGCGGGCGAAGCCCTCGTCGGCGAAGTCGCCGACGTGCTCGGTGACCCCGTCGAGCGCGGGCGCGCTGCCGGCGCGGCGGACCACGGCGCGCACGTGCGCCGACCGCTCGACGAGCGCCCGGCAGACCGCGCTGCCCACCAACCCGTTCGCACCGGTCACCACGACGACGGGAGAGGAATCGGCCATGCCGTCCACCCTGCCAGCGACCGTGCGACGGCGCCTGCCGCGCGGGGCGGGGGTGTCCGCCGCGGGCAGACGGGTAACGAGGGTCGATGTCCTCCTCCCCCGCGTCGCCCTCTGCTGACGAGACCAGCGACCTGGAGGCGGTGCTCGCCGAGGTCGCCGACCGGTCGCGGCACCTCGCCGGGGAGGGCGAGGTCCAGGAGCAGCCCGAGGAGCTCCCCTCGGCCGAGCCCGCCCGCTTCGCCCTCGCCCTGGCCGAGCTCGACGGGACCGAGCACGTCACCGGCGACGCCGACGTCGGCTTCGCGGTCCAGAGCGTCGTGAAGGTCTTCGCGCTGACGGCTGCCCTGCAGCGGGTGGGTGAGGACCTGTTCGAGCGGCTGGGCCGCGAGCCGTCCGGAGACCCGTTCAACTCGCTGATCCAGCTCGAGCACGAGAAGGGCGTGCCGCGGAACCCGTTCATCAACGCCGGGGCCCTCGTGGTGAGCGACGTGCTCCTGGACGAGGCGGACGATCCCTTCGGCTCGGTGGCCGACCTCCTGGGAGAGCTGGTCGGCGACGAGCTGGTGGTCGACGACACCGCCCTCGAGGCCGAGCGGGAGGGCAGCCACCTCAACCGCGCCATCGCCCACCTCATGCGGTCCTTCGGGAACCTGCACCACGAGGTCGACGAGGTCGTCGAGCTGTACGCCCGGCTCTGCTCCCTCACGGTCACCACGCGGACGCTGGCGAGGGCCGCCCGCTTCCTCGCCAACGACGGCATCGAGCCGCGCACCGGGACCGCGGTGCTCTCCGAGCCGCTCGCGCGGCGGGTCAATGCGGTGATGCTGACGTGCGGCACCTACGACGCCGCCGGCCAGTTCGCCTACGACCTGGGCTTCCCGTGCAAGAGCGGCGTCGCCGGCGCGGTCATGGGCGACGTGCCGGGGCGCTTCGGCGTCTGCGCGTGGTCGCCGCCGCTGGACGAGAAGGGCAATTCGCGAGCGGGACGGGCCGCCCTGCACCTGCTGTCGGAACGGCTCGACCTGTCACTGCTGTGACCCGGCACGCCGGCCTCGGAGTCAGCCGAGGGCGACGGGCTCCGCCGCCGCCTGGGTCCGTCGCGGGGCAGGCGCCGCCCCGGGCCGGACGACCAGCACGGGACAGGGGGCGTGGATGACGCAGTGCAGCGCGACCGACCCGAGGACCATCCCCGTGAGGGTGTTCCGGCTGCGGCTCCCGACGACCAGCAGGTCCGCGCCGGCGGCGCGCCGCGCGAGCATCTCGCCCGCCGGCCCCTCGAGGACCGTCACGTCCACGGCCGACTGCCCCTCGCCCAGCGCCTCGGCGACGACGCCCCGCGCGAACTCGAGCGCCCGCGCGCGGCTCTGTCCCGGAGCCCGCGTCATCACGGCGTACATCTCGCTCCAGGGGTTCGGCTCCTCGTAGGCGAGCACGGCCTCGACACGCGCCCCCCGGCGAGCGGCCGCCGCGACGGCGGTGACCAGGACCGCCTCGGCGTGCGGCGAGTCGTCCAGCCCGACGACCACCCGGGGTGCCGTCGCGCCTTCGGGAGCGCTCCCGGCTGCGGCGTGCACGACGACGACCGGGCAGGCGGCGTGGGTGGCGCAGTGCAGCGCCACCGACCCCAGGACCGTGCTCCGGATGCCACCACGCCCCCGGCTGCCCACGACCAGGAGCTCTGCCCGGGTGGCGTGCTCCACCAGGTTCGGCGCCGCCGGACCAGGCACCGCGACCACGCGCACCGGCACGTCCGCTGTCCCGGCGACCGCCGACACGTCCGGGTCGCCGAGCACCTCCTCGACCAGGCCTCGTGCGCGGTCCTCCGTGTCCTCGCGGATCGCCTCGACGCGACGCGGGTCCACGTAGCCGGGGTCCAGCCAGATGGCCTCCACGGGGAACGAGCTGAGCACCAGCAGCTCCGCGCCGCGGCGGGCGGCCTCGGCGAGCGCCCACGCGAGGGCGAGCCGGGCGCCCGGGGAGCCGTCGACGCCCACGACGATCCGCGGATGCGTCGCGGCGCCGTCGTCCGCGGGGCGATCGGGCTGTCGGGGGGTCGGCATGGTCACGGTGGTCTCCCTGCGTCGGCGGCTACTCGGCTCCGGGTCCGGCGTCCGGCCCCGATGCCACGATGCCGGGGGCGTTGCGGGTCCGGACGCGGGCGGACGGCCCCGACCGTCCAGGACGAAGGTCCCGGCCCGATGCGCCCGGCGACCCTGGGTCGGCGCAGCCGCCGGACCTAGCGTCGGATCTCAGCGACGACCGGAGGGGGCGCAGTGCAGGCCAGGAACGCCACGACCACTGCGGTCGTCAGGGGAGGACCGGACCCGTCCGCCGGGTACGCGGCAGAGAGCGGCTGCGCCGCGGTGACGACGGTGGACGGCGTCCACCAGCCGGGCGGCATCGTCGCCGAGGCCGAGGTGAGGGCCGCGGTCGTGCCCGGGGCCGGAGCGTCCCGGTGAGCGGCAGGCCGGTCCGGGTGCTCGTGGCCGTCGCCAGCCGCCACGGGGCCACCGCCGAGATCGGGGCGGCCGTGGCACGTGCCATGGGCGAGTGCGACGCGGGGCGGTCCACGTCGCTCGTGGCGGTGGCCGCGCCCGTGCAGCAGCGACCGGACCCCACGCCTTTCGACGCCGTCGTGCTGGGCAGCGCCGTCTACGCCGGCCGATGGCTCGAGCCGGCCCGTGAGTACGCGGCCGCCTACGCCGACGTCCTGCGCACCCGCCCGACCTGGCTGTTCTCCAGCGGGCCGATCGGGGAACCACCGTTCCCCCCGGCCGAGCCCCATGACGTCCCTCTGCTGAAGCACCTGCTCGGTGCGCGGGGGCACGCCGTCTTCCCTGGCCGCCTGGAGCAGGAACGGCTCGGCTTCGCCGAGCGGGCGATGGTGACCGCGATGCGCGCTCCGCTCGGTGACTTCCGCGACTGGGCGGCGGTCCGGGCATGGGGCGAAGAGGTCGCCCAGGAGGTCGCGGCGGCGGCGCAGGACCTCCCGGTGCGCTGAGTCCCGCGGCCGTCCGGGCTGCTGCGCCGGTGGCCCCGGCCTGAGCCGCCGAGCGGCGGCTCGGCTCCGAGGTAGCCGTCCCGGACCGAGCCGCCGAGCGGGTCAGCGGCTGCCGCCGCCGATCATGGGGTCGTCGTCGGAAGCCGTGGCCCCCCGCTCCGCACCCTCGGTGGAGGTACGGGTGGTGAAGCCCGCGGGATCGGACTCGTCCACGATGACCTCGTCACGCACCGCCTCCCTCGGCGGCTGCGGCACAGCCGCGACCGTCTCCTGAGGCCGGCTCGTGTCCTCCTGGCTGCCGCTCTGCCCGCTCCTGGACGCGACGGCGGCAGCACCCGCGGCCGCTGCGCCGGCCACCGCGGCCGCACCCGCGGCCACGGCCTTGCCCGACACGCCCGCCTTGCCGCTGTCACCGCGGGAGGTGAAGGCCGCGTTCACCCCCGGGGTGCCGACGTCCTCCCCCGGGTTGATCGTGCCGCGCCATCCGCCGGTGGCGTAGCCCTCGCTCTCCACGAGCGACTTGAAGCGCTGGAGGTCGGACTCGACCTGCCGTTCCACGACGCCGAGCTTGTCGCCGACCTTCTCCACGAGCCCCTCCGGCTCGTACTCCAGCGACAGGTGGACGAGGGTGGATCCCGCACCGACCGGCTCGAACCGCACGGCGCCGGCGTTCGTCGCGCCGTCCTGGGCGGCCCAGGCGATCTTCTGGTCCGGCACCTGCTCGATGATGACGGCTTCCCACTCGCGCCGGACGCCCGCGATCTCCGCCACCCAGTGCAGGCGCTTGTCGCTGTGCTGGTGCACCTCCTTCACCCCGCCCATGAAGTAGGGGAAGTCCTCGAACTGGGTCCACTGGTTGTAGGCCGTGGACACCGGTACGTCGACCTGGATCGACTTCTCGGCCTTGGTGGTCATCGCCTGCTCCTTCTCGCTGGACGTCGCTGTCGTAACCGCGTCACTCGGCTACCCCCACCACGGATGGTCGATGCAGCACCTCGCGGTCCACGTCGATGTGGCGGGATATCCGGCGGCGGACCAGGCGGCCGAGCCGGCTCGGGAACCACCGGCCGGGGGGCGGACGTTCTCCCTGGGCCACCCCCGCGCGAGACGAGGAGCCCCATGACCACCCCGCTGCCGACCGGCACCGCCGGCGCCCTGGACGTGCGGGCCGACGAGGAGCTGTCCTTCCTGCTCTCGCTGGACCCCACGGTGGTCGCCGTCCTCGGCGGCGCGCTCCTCGTGCTCGCGCTCGTCGCCGCGCTCGCCGGATGGCTGGTGCTCAGGCGCTTCCGGCGCAGCCCGCTGGCGGCCCGGGGCCGGGAGCTCGCCGCGCGTGGCCGGGTGCTCGGCGTCCAGGGCGCCACCGCCGTCGCCGCGCGTCGTCTGCCGCCGGGCCGGCGGCGCTCGGCCGCGGAGCTCCAGCTCCAGGTCGCCCGGGCGCGGGACGGGCTGCGCCGCCAGGTGGCCGCGGCCCAGGCCGCCGGCGCGCACCTCGGCGACGTCCCCGAGCTGCTGCCGTCGCTGGAGGCCGAGGGGAGCCGCCTCGAGCAGCGCCTGCGGCAACGGGCGCTGTCCGCTGACCCGACCGAGCAGGCCGACCCGGAGCCGGAGGCCCGGGCGTACCTCGACATGGTCGCCGACGTCTGCGACGCGGTACGGCAGGCGGAGGACGTCGCGTCGGCGGCCGGCAGGCCGGCAACCGACGTCGCCGACGCGGTCGCCGCGCTCCGCGCGCACACCACCGCCTACCAGGAGCTCACCGCCCAGCCGGTGGCGCCGCCGCTGCCCCGGATCCCGTCCCCGTCGCCGGAGCCCCCGGTCCGGGAGCGCACGCAGGGGTGAACGGGAGGCCACGGATGCTGGCCCGCCGGTCGGGCGACCAGGCCGGATCCGGGCACCGGCCTCCCTCGCCACTGCTGGGTGGACCGTCGCCATGACGCGCGTCACACTTCTCGGGTCGGGGCGTCCACCGAACAGGAGCACCGTGCCATGCGCCGCTGCTTGATCGTCGCCAACCAGACCCTCTCCGCCGGCGCGCTCAGGCGGGCCGTCCAGGATCGGATCACCGCCGGACCGCACGAGTTCCACGTCGTCGCGCCCTTGACCCCGGCAGAGGCCGAGGTCGAGGGCCCCAGCGCCTACGCGGGCCTGGGTCCCTCCGTGGCCGATCGCGCGTACGCCCTCGCCCGGCAGCGGCTCGACCGGGCACTGGAGGATCTCCGTGCCCTGGGCGCCCAGGTCGACGGCGAGGTCGGCGACCCCGACGCGCTCCAGGCCGTCCTGGCCACGCTCGGCCATTTCCCGGCGGACGAGATCGTGGTGTCGACGCTGCCGCACACGCTCTCCCACTGGCTCCGCCGCGACCTGCCGGCGCGGCTGCGCAAGAGCTGCGGCGTTCCGGTCACCCACCTCAGCGCCGACGCCGCCTCGGGTGCGGGCGTGTGAGCAGGCACGACCGCCGAGCACTCGGGGCAGCTCCTCGACCCACCACGTGGTGTGCCTCATCGCGCGGGAGGAGGCGGTCCCTGACGTCCGGGACCGCCTCCTCGGGAGAGCGCGCTGCGCCCTGCGTCAGCGGGACGAGCAGGTGAGGTAGGCGAAGCCCTCCCGCGCCGCCTCGAAGGGGTCGAACGTGGGGTCACCGAAGCGCGGGTCGTGCTCGACGACGAAGTACCGGGTGCTGCCGCCGGCCACCCGGAAGATCGGCGCGAAGTCGATGTCCCCGCGTCCGACGATCTCGATCCGCCGGTCCAGCTCCTCGTTCAGGTCCTTCACGTGGAACAGCCGGACCCGGTTGCCGTACTGCTCGATGATGTCGATCGGGTCGGCACCGGCGAAGACCGCCCAGTACAGGTCGAGCTGCGACACGACGTGCCGCCGCTCGGTGTGCTCCATGAGGATGTCGAAGGCGGTGCGGTCGCCGAAGGTGGTCTCGAACTCCCAGTTGTGGTTGTGGACCATGAGCCACTGCCCAGCCTGGCGGGCCTGCGCACCCACCGTGTTCAGGTACTCGGCGTAGGCGATCCACTCTGCCTCGGTCGTGAGCTGCGGGGTGCCACCGGAGCCGAAGTACCGGACGCCCAGCACCCGGTTCTCCTCGAGGATCTGCGCGATGTCCGCCGGCTCGGTGTGTGTGCCGACGCCGACGTGCCGCCCGGAAGCCTGGAGCCGGTACTCCCGGAGGAGGTCGGCGTACTGCTCCGCCGTCATCCCGCTCAGGGTGAACGGCTCGACGTTGCGGTAGCCCATCTCGCTGAGCCGACGGAGCACCTCCTCGTGGCGGGCCTGGGTGGCCGCGTCGGTGCCGAAGCCGATGTACTCGGCGAACGTCCACAGCTGGACGGAGACCTTGCTCGCCGGCACGGGCCGGTCGGCGCAGTCGGAGGTCCCGGAGGACCCAGGGGCGGGCGGTGCCGCGCTCGCCGTGCCGACGAACCCCAGGAACAGCAGTGCGGACAGCGCGGCGACCAGCGCGGCCCGCAGCGTGTGGCGCAGGTTTCTCTTCACCTTCACGGTATCCCCTCGAGTGGTGTGACGGCGCGCGTCATCGATCGCAGAGCGCCTGTTCAGCGGGCCGTTCGCTGGCCGAGGCCCCGGGCGTGCGACCCACCGGAGGACGCCCCGCTCAGGCCCCGAGTGTGTGCTGCGCCACAAAGCTAGCAACACTTCCGCCCGGCAGAAAGCCGAAGTTCGTCAGCGGCGGGCACATGTCGTAGCCGCGTGCCACGGCGACGCCGCACCCGGGGCGCCGGACGCGCGCAACCCGCCCAGGCCGGGGAGAGTGCCACGAGAGCAGGACGGCCGTGGGCGGTGGAGCAGCGGAGGGAGACGCGCGTCGGTGGGCAAGCGCTTGGAGGAGCTCGCCTGGAGCCCCACGCCGATCGGCGAGCTGAGCCTCCGCCGGCGCCGCGACCCGGTGACCGGGGCCGACGTGTTCGAGGTCAAGCTGGGCGACGAGTTCCTGATGTCCTCGCTGTTCACCGTCGCCGAGGTGGAGGTCGCCCGGCTGGCTCTGGCGCGCTCGGGCGGCGACCGGCTCGACGTGGCGGTCGGCGGCCTGGGGCTCCGCTACACCGCTCAGGCGGTGCTCGCCGACCCCCGGGTCCGGGAGCTCGTGGTGGTCGACCTGCTGGAGCCGGTCATCGAGTGGCACCAGCAGGCGCTGCTGCCACTCGGGCGCGGTATCGCCGCGGACCCGCGGTGCCGGCTGGTGCACGGGGACTTCTTCGCGATGGTCGCGGGAGACGGCGTGGACCCGGCGGCCCCTGGCCGGGTCTTCGACGCCGTCGTCGTGGACATCGACCACTCCCCCGGGCACCTGCTGGCCGAGGGCAGCGCCCCCTTCTACCGCCCGCCGGGCATGCGACGGCTGGCCGGCCTCCTCCGGCCCGGCGGCGTCTTCTCGCTGTGGTCGAACGAGCCATCCGACGAGGAGTACCTGGCCGCCCTGGCGGCGGTCTTCGTCGATGTCGACGCGCAGGTGGTCAGCTTCCCCAACCCCCTGCAGGGCCGCCCCGCCGCCAACACGGTCTACCTGGCCACCGCCCGGGGGTGAGCCCGGCCGCATCGACCCCTCTCCCCCGCCGCGGCATCGCCACGACCGGTCGCTCGCAGCCGGGCCGACCGGCGGACGTGCCGGCAGCTCTCGTCCTGCTGGTCCCACCGGCCTCGCCGGCGCGGTCACACCGCGGGTGAGGCCGCGCAGCGAGCCGGCGGGCGGGACCGCTGCCTCGCCAGCAGGCGTAGCGGGAAGGCCGCCTCAGAGACGGACGACGGTCCAGCCGAACTCCGCGATCGCGGCGCGCGCCCGGACCGGACCCAGCTCCGTGGCGCTCAACCTCGTGCCGGTGTCCAACTGCGGATGGGTGGCGGTGATCACCCGGTCCTCCTCGTCGAGCAGGGCGGTGGCCTCCGCCTCGACGAGCAGGCCCTCGGCGGCGTCGACGAACCGGCGGACGTCGAGGTCCGCGGCGACGACACCGAGGACCTCCCCCGATGCGGTCAGCGGTGCGGCTGCGGTCATCGTGACGTCGTCGGTACCCCAGCTGTCGACGTAGGGGGACAGCAGCGTGGGCGCCCCACTGGCGCACGGCACGCGGAACCAGCGGGCCTGCGAGACGTCGTAGAAGGAGTCGGACCTCGGGTTGAGCACGTGCTGCTTGGCGCGGATCTCGCCGTCCCGGATGACCCACCACGCCATGGAGGGCACCTCCCCCGCCGAGGCGGTCGCCGGTGGCCGCAGCGCCATGCCGGCGCCCGTGACCAGCGGCCGGCTGCGCAGCATCACGCTCACGTCGGGCTCGAGCACCTCCCAGGCCCGCGACTCGTCGAAGACCGGGTGCCGGCCGAGGTCCAGTCGCCGGGTGGCCGCCTCGCCGAGTGCGGCGAGGTCGGTGAACACCGGTGCGGTCAGCGCGACGACGCCGGCGGCCGCGCCCCGCAGTGCCTCCTCGGGCGCTCCCGGGGCCGCGACGGTCATCGTTCCGCCCACCCTCGGGTGCGCAGCTGCGCCACGCGGGCTGCCACGTGGTCGACCGCCCGGACGACGCACTCGCGGGCGACCTCGGGCTCGGCGTCCCGGACGGCTCGGACGGTGGCCTCGAACAACTGCGACACGGTCGACCTCACCTCGGTATCCATGTACGCCAGGGTCAGCAGCGGCGCGTACTCCACCTGCAGGCTGATCATGCTCGTGCTCAGGCGGACCGACTGCGCCGCGGCGGCCAGCTCGATCAGGAAGCGGCTGTCCGCCCGCCGTGCCTCCACCTCGTCGCCGGCGGTCAGCAGACGTCGGCTGCCCCGCTCGAGCAGCGCGACGTTCTCGCCGGAGGCGCGGCGGGCGGCCAGGGTCGCCGACTCCGCCGCGATAGCGCGGCGCCAGTCGGCGAGGTCGCGCAGGTCCAGGCGGGACAGCTCACGGGCCTGGTCCGCGGCGGCGCGGATCTGGTCCGGTCGCCCGGCGGTGACCACGGTCCCGCCCCCACGGCCGCGGCGGGTGGCCACCAGCCCCTGCTCGCGGAGCTGGGTGAGCGCTTCGCGCAGGGTCACCGGGGAGATGTTGAACTGCGCGGCCAGGTCCGCCTCGGCCGGCAGCTGCTCGCCTTCGCCGAGCACCCCGAGGGTGATGGCGGTGCGCAGGCGGACGGCGACGACGTCGGCCCGGCCCTGGTCGGCGAGGGGCGCGAAGAGCACCCGTCGCGTCAGGGTCGAGAGCAGGTCGGTGCGCACCTCACCCCCCATCCCGTGGCGCAGCGGTCGACGGCGCGTCGGCCACCCTAGTGAGCGCACGGGGCCGGCCGGGCCGGACCGGGCCCGGAAGGATGGAACTAGACGGCTTGGAAGACACCGTCGTCCTCCCGGACCAGGCCGGACCTGAGCAGCCGGTCGAGGTGCAGTTCCGCCGTCCGGCGCTCGACCGCCGCCACGAAGGGCAGGTGGACGTGCGACCGGTACACCAATCGCCGGGCGACGACGTCCGCCACGGTCAGGGGCTCGGACAGCATCGCGAGCAGCGTCTCCTCGCGGCGGCGGATGACCGAGGCGAAGGCATCCAGCCGGGCCAGGAACGCCGCCCGACCCTCGAGGACCCCCTGCTGGTGCCCGGTGCCGTACCAGCGGGCCTCCACGTCCCGGAGCCGCGCCAGCGAGGCCTCGTACGCGTCGAGGTCGCTACCGAGGTCGCCGTAGTAGGGGCCGAACGACGTCAGGTCGATGTCCCCGGTGAAGAGGAAGCCGTCGGGCTCGACGAGGAAGCCGCAGTGTCCCGCGGTATGCCCCGGCAGGTGGACGACGGTGAGGGTCCGGCCCCCCAGGTCGATGACGTCGCCGTCGGTGACCGGGCGGACGTCCGCGTGCCCGGTGAAGGCGAACGTGCCGCTCAGGCTCGCCCGGAACTCCTCCGCCTGGGGGGCCGCCATGCCGAACCCGGCGAGGAGCACCTCCGGGTCGCGGACCGCGGGCGCATCCGCCGGATGCGCCAGCGCGGGCACGTCGGGGAAGACGTGCAGCCCGGAGACGTGGTCCTCGTGCCCGTGGCTGACCGCGACCAGGTCGACCGGACCGGTGGCCGTCCCCCGGCGCGACACCTCGAGGGACGGATCGACCAGGACGGTCACCTCGGACCCTGAGATCAGCAGGGAGTTGCCGCAGGGATAGCGGCCGCCCTCCGGGGAGCCGAGCACCCTCACGGACCCGTACCTGCGGTCTTCCGCCTCGCGAACGCTCATGCCTGCAGCCAACCCTCTCCCGGGCCCCGGCACACGGCCGGAGACCGTCAGGACACGTTTCGGTAAATGCCGGGCCGACGGCCGTTGACTAAAACCGACAGCGCTATAGGTTTACCCCACCGCACCCCCTCGGAACGGCCGGCCGACGATCCGGCCCGCCGCCCCCTCGCGTCACCGCGCCGTCCACAGACGACCGGTCGCCGTCGGAGAGCCCGTCGCCCAGCCCTGAGGAGCCCGTCGTGAGTGATGTCCGAGTCGCCGTGGTCGGCGCCGGGGTGTGCGGCCTGGCCGCGGCCACGGAGCTGCAGGACCACGGGGTCCGCGACGTCGTCGTCCTCGACGCCGGCCACCCCGGCGACGGGTCCTCCGGGCTGTCCGTCGGCATGGTCGAGACCCAGTACGTGGACACGGCCGACATCGCGGTCCGGGCGCACGGCCGGCGCTTCTACGACCGGATGGAACGCGATCACGGCCTCACCTTCGTCCGCGGCGGTTACCTGCGCACCGCCCGCAGCGACGCCGACATGGCGGCCTACGGGCAGAGCGTCGCGCGGCAGCACGCGGCGGGCGTGCCCGACGCCGCGGTGCTGACGTCGGCCGAGATCGCCCGGCGGTGGCCGCACCTGGTGGTCGACGACCTCGCCGGTGGACTCTTCGGCCCCTCCGACGGGCACATCGACGGTTACGAGTACTGCACGCTCGCCGCCCGGCTGGTGCGGGAGCGGGGCGGGCGGGTGCTGGTCAACAGCCCGGTGGTCGGCGCGGACCCGCGATCCACCGGCTGGCGGCTGCGCACCCCTCGCGAGACGGTCGAGGTCGACGTGGTGGTCAACGCCGCCGGCCCCTGGGCCGGAGTGGTCGGCGAGCTGCTCGGGGCACCGGTGCCGCTGGTGCCGCAGCTGCACGGCGCGGTGACCATCGAGCTGGCCGAGCCGATCACCCCTCCGCTGCCGTTCGTCATGGACTACGTGCCCGGCTCCGGCCTGGCGGGCGTGTACTTCCGGTCCGAGCGCCCCGACCAGCTGATCGCGGGCCTGCACGTGGAGGAGGCGATCGCCGAGTCGGTGTCCCCTGACGTGCCGCTGGGCCGGGTGCCGGACTCCTTCGTCGAGGAGTTGATCGAGCGCCTGACCGAGCGCCTCGTCGACACCGATGGCGCGGCGATCGGCCGGAGCTGGACCGGCATCTACCCGATGACCCCGGACCACCGGCCCATCGTCGGGGTGCACCCGGCACGAGCCGACGTCGTCTGCGCCCTCGGTGGTGGAGGCAACGGCATCCAGCTGGCGCCGGCCATCGGCCGGGTGGCCGCCGAGGCGCTCGTGGGCGCGACCTCCCCCACCTTCGCCGAGACCGACCCCGGCTGGGACCCGGCCCGGCTCTCCACCGCGGGCTGCGGTCCTGCCGCACCTCTCGACGGCCCCTGACCTCCCCCTGACCGACGTCCACCGATTGGAGACCCGGTGACCACCAAGCTCGACTACGCATCGACCGACCTGGGCGACGCCGCGCTCGACGCACGCTTCGAGGCCGCTCTCGCCGAGGCCCGGAAGGGCGGCGCCGTCCTCGCGCACGTCATCGGCGGCGCCCCCGACGAGCGCGGGACGACGTTCACCCGCGAGGACCCCTCCGCCCCGGGGACGGTCGTCTCCACGGCCCGCACCGCCGACGCCGCCGTGGTCGCCGACGCGGTGGCCGCCGCACGCGCCGCGACCCGCGGCTGGCGGACCACCTCCCCGGCCGACCGCATCGCCGCGCTGCGGCAGGCGAAAGCCGGCTTCGCCGAGCGCACCGCGGAGATCGCCGGGATCGTCTCGGCCGAGACGGGCAAGACGCGGCTGGAGGCCCTGGCCGAGGCGCAGGAGGCCGTCGACCTCGTCGAGCACTACTGCGCCGAGATGGAGCGCAACGGCGGCTTCGTCACCCCGCTGCGGTCGGCGCCGGGTGAGAACAACACCGACGTCCTGCGCCCCTTCGGCGTCTTCGCCGTCATCGCGCCGTTCAACTTCCCGGTGGCCCTCGCGGTCAACATGGCGGCGGCCGCCCTGGTCACCGGCAACACCGTGGTGGCCAAGCCGTCCGACAAGACGCCGCGCTCCACCGCCCTCGCCTGGGAGATCCTCGGCGCCGCGCTCCCCGCGGGGGTGCTCAACGTGGTCCACGGCGGCGCGGACACCGGCCGGGAGCTGGCCCGGGCCGCTGTCGACGGGATCGCCTTCACCGGGTCGGCGGCGGTCGGCTGGCAGCTGGTCCGCGAACTGGGCGAGGGCGCCTACGCCCGGCCGGTGCTGGCCGAGATGGGTGGCAGCAACCCGGCGCTCGTGACCGCCACCGCCGACCTCGACGACGCCGCCGCCGGCATCGCCCGCTCCGCCTTCGGCCTGTCCGGCCAGAAGTGCAGCGCGTGCCGCCGCGTCGTCGTCGACCGGAGCGTCGCCGACGAACTGGTCGAGAAGCTGGCCGCCGCGGCCGAGGCGATCGTCGTCGGGGACCCCGCGGACCCGCGCACCGGCATGGGACCGGTCGCCGACGACGCGGTCGCCCGCCGGATCGACGACGCCCTGACCGCGGCCGCCCGGGACGGCCGGGTCGTCACCGGCGGCAAGGCCGAGGAGCTGGGCGGCAACTTCTACCGCCCGACGGTCGTCACGGACCTGCCACCGGGCCACCCGCTGACCCGCGAGGAGCTGTTCGCGCCGTTCGTCACGGTCACCGCCGTCGACGGGTTCGACGCCGCGATCGCCGAGGCCAACGCCGTCGACTACGGCCTCTCGGCCGGGATCTTCACCGGCCGGGAGGAGGAGAAGGAGCGCTTCCTCGACGAGATCGAGGCCGGCGTCGTCTACGTCAACCGGCGCGCGGGCGCCACCACCGGCGCCTGGCCCGGCATCCAGTCCTTCTGCGGCTGGAAGGCCAGCGGCTCCTCCGGCAAGGGCGGCCTGGGCCCCTGGTACCTGCCCGGCTTCATGCGCGAGCAGAGCCGCACCGTCGTCGGCTGACCCCCGTCCACCCCACCACCAACCGAGGAGGCACCGTGACGGTCGCCGAGCTCCGGGACCGCGCCCGCCGCGTGATGCCGGGCGGCAACACCCGCAGCACGCTCTTCGTGCCGCCGCACCCGCCGTACGCGGTGTCCGGTCGCGGTTGCGTCGTCACCGACGCCACCGGCCACGAGGTCGTGGACTGCAACAACAACTACACGGCGCTCATCCACGGCCACGCCCACCCCGAGCTGGTGGCGGTGGCCACCGAGGCGGTCGCCGCCGGCTCCGCCTTCGGTCTGCCGACGGAGTCCGAGGTGGTCTGCGCCGAGCTGCTGAGCGCCCGCACCGGCCTGGCCAGCTGGCGGTTCTGCAACTCCGGCACCGAGGCCGTGATGATGGCCCTCCGCGGTGCTCGGGCGGCCACCGGCCGCGACCTGGTCGTCCGCTTCGACGGCAGCTACCACGGCACCTACGACGCCGTCGTCGACCCGAGCGCACCCGGGGTGCCGGGCAGCGTGGCCGGGTCGGTGGTGACGCTGCCGCAGGGCGACGGCGAGGCCCTGGCGGAGCTGATGCGGGCGCGGGGCACCGAGGTCGCCGCCGTCCTGATCGACCTCATGCCCAACCGGGCCGGTCTGCGCCCGGCGGATCCGGCCTTCGTCGAGCTGGTCGCCTCCCTGACCGGCCGGTCGGGGGCCCTGCTGGTCGTCGACGAGGTCATCACCCTGCGCCTCGAGGTAGGGGGGCTGCACAGCCGCTACGGCATCGAGCCCGACCTGGTCACCGTCGGGAAGGTCATCGGGGGCGGCTTCCCCGTCGGCGGGGTGGGTGGGCGCCGGGAGGTGCTCGACGCGTTCAGCCCGCTCTCCGACGGCGCGGTCAGCTGGGGCGGCACCTTCAGCGCCAACCCCGTGACCATGCGCACCGGGACGGCGACCCTTCGGTTGTTCGGCACGGCCGAGGTGGCGGCTCTCAACGCCCGCGGCGACCGGCTGCGCGAGCAGTTGGCCGCCCGCGGTGTGCCGGTCAGCGGCTCGGGCTCCCTGGTCCGGCTGCTGCTCCCCGACCCGGGCGCGACCTGGTGGCGGCTCTACGAGCGCGGGGTGCTGGCCGGCACCAACGGCCTGCTCGCCCTGTCGACCGCGATGACCGACGACGACGTGGACACCGTGCGCGACGTCGTGCTCGAGGCCGTGGAGGTTGCGGCGTGACCACCACCGAGCGAGCGGGCGGGTCAGGCCCCGCCGTCGTCCTCGACCGCATCCACAAGCAGTTCGGCGACCTCGTCGTCGTGAAGGACGTCTCCCTGGAGGTGGCCCGGGGCGAGGTGGTGGCCATCATCGGCCCGAGCGGCTCCGGCAAGAGCACGCTGCTGCGCTGCATCAACCTGCTCGAGCGGGCCGACTCCGGCCGGGTCGAGGTCGTCGGGCGCGCGGTCGAGCCGGGCGCCGGGGTCTCCAACCGCGACCTCGCCGCCCTGCGACGCAGCGTGGGCATGGTCTTCCAGTCGTTCAACCTGTTCCCGCACATGACCGTGCTGCGCAACGTCTCGCTGCCGCAGGAGCGGGTGCTCGGCCGCAGCCGCGCCGAGGCCGACGAGCGCTCCCGGCAGCTCCTCGAGCGCGTCGGGCTCGGCGCCAAGGCCGACACCTACCCTTCCCGCTGCTCCGGCGGCCAGCAGCAGCGGGTCGCCATCGCCCGGGCCCTGGCCCTGGACCCGGAGGTGATGCTCTTCGACGAGCCCACCTCCGCGCTCGATCCCGAGCTCGGCCTGGAGGTCCTCGCGGTCATGCGGGAGCTGGCCGCCGAGGGCATGACCATGGTCGTCGTCACCCACGAGATCCACTTCGCGGCCGACGTCGCCGACCGGGTGGTCGTCATGGCCGATGGTGCGGTCATCGAGGAGGGCACCCCGGAGCAGGTGCTCCGGTCGCCGGCCACGGAGCGCGCCCGCCGTTTCCTCAGCGCGGTGGTCGACCGCTGATGGACGTCCTCCAGGCAGTGCTGCTGGGCGTGCCGGTCACCCTCCTGGTCACGGTCCTGGCCTTCGCGCTCGGCGCCGTGCTCGCGGTGCCCCTGGCCGCCGCCCGCCGCTCGCGGGTGGCCCCGGTGCGGTGGCTGGGCCGGGCGATCATCGACGTCGTCCGCGGCATCCCCCCGGTCGTGTGGCTCTTCCTCATCTTCTTCGGCCTGGGCCGGGACCTGATCCGGCTGGAGCCGATCGAGGCGGGCATCATCGGCCTCGGGATCATCTCCGCCGGCTACCTGGCCGAGATCTACCGCGGCGGGCTCTCGGCGGTCCACCGCGGCCAGTGGGAAGCCGCCTCCGCGCTCGGCATGGGCCGGACCGACCTCATGGTCCGCGTCGTCACGCCGCAGGCGTTCCGCGTCTCGCTCCCCGCCGTCACCACCTACGCGATCAGCCTGCTCAAGGACTCCACGATCGTGTCGGCCATCGGTGTCACCGAGATCCTGTTCCGCGCCACGCAGACGGCGCGTTCGATGGGATCGGGGCTGACGCCCTTCTTCGTGGCCGCGGCGATCTACATCCTGCTCAGCGCGCCGCTGGCCTGGCTCTCCCGCGGCCTCGACGCCCGGCTCCGGGCGAGGGTCGCGCGATGAACGGCCTGTTCACCTCGTGGGGCGAGTGGCTGCCCCGGCTGCTCGAGGGCCTGGGTACCAGCGTCCAGCTCACCCTGGTCAGCCTGACCATCGGCGTGCCCCTCGGTCTGCTCCTCGCGCTGCTCAGCTCGGCCGCGTCGCGGCCGGTCCGGTGGACGGCGATCGGGCTGGTCGAGATCGGCCGCGGGACGCCCGCGCTGGTCATGCTGCAGTTCGTCTACTACGGGCTCCCCTCGGCCGGGTTGTCGCTGACCGCCTTCGTCTCAGCGGTGGCGGCGCTGTCCCTCACGACCGCCGGCTACACCAGCGAGATCCTCCGCGCCGGGCTGCAGGCGGTGCCGGCCGGGGAGATCGAGGCGGCCGGCGCCCTGAGCATGTCCCGCCGGGACACGCTGCGGTTCGTCGTCGTCCCGCAAGGGGTGCGGATCGCCCTCCCGTCCCTGATGGGCTTCGCGATCCTGATCTTCCAGGCCACCTCCCTCACGTTCACGATCTCGGTCGTCGAGCTGCTCAGCCAGGCGTACTCGATCGGCGCCGCCACGTTCCGCTATCTCGACGTCCTGCTGCTGGCCGGCCTCCTCTACCTGGCCGTGACCATCCCCGCCGGCTGGCTGACCAACCGCACCGAACGGCGGCTGTCCCGCCACCTCTGACCGCACCACCGGCTCCACCCGCACCGAGCTCCACCGCACCGCAGCGCGACGGCTCTCCTGCCGTCGGGCCCGATCGTCCTGAGGAGGACACCGTGAAGACGCACCGCCTGAGCGCCGCCGTCATCGCCCTGGGTTCCGCCGTGGCCCTCGTGGCCTGCGGCTCGGAGTCCACCACCAACGAGGTGGCGGCCGACTGCGAACCCGCGTACGAGCTCGAGACCGTCGAGGAGGGCGTGCTCACCGTCGCCCTCACCAACACCCCGCCGTACTCCTTCGAGGAGGACGGAGAGGCCCAGGGCATCGACAGCGACATCCTCCGGGAGATCGCCGCCGACGAGTGCCTGACGATCGAGTACGCGCCCTACACCTACGCCACCGCGGTACCGGCCGTGGAGACCGGTCGCGTGGACGTCGCGGTGGGCGGCTTCTACCGGACGGCGGCGCGCGGCGAGGTCGTCACCCTCAGCGCCCCGGTCTACCTCGACGAGCTGACCGTCATGTCGACGGACGGCGTCTCCACCGTGGACGACCTCATGGGTAGGACCGTGGGCACCGTGGAGGGCTACCTCTGGGTCGACGCGCTGCGGGAGCTGCTCGGCTCCAGCTTCCGCACCTACCCCGACTCGCTGAGCCTCGCGCAGGACCTCACCGCCGGCCGGCTCGACATCGGGCTCGACGGCTACGGCGCGGCAGCGCAGTCGACCGAGGGCACTGACTTCCAGATCGCCGTGCTCGAGCAGGACCCGCGCGTTCCCGCCACCGAGGAGCCGTCGCAGACCAGCCTGCTCCTCGACCCGAGCAACGACGCCCTGGCCACCGCGATCGACGACCACATCGCGCAGATGCGCGAGGACGGCACGCTGGTGGAGATCCTGGAGGCCAACGGGCTACCGGCGTCGGCCGCCGAGGTGGGTGACCCCCGGCTCATCTGAGCCGTTGCCCCGCAGGGGCCCGTGGTCGCGCATCGCCGTGACCGCGGGCCCCGCCGTGTCCCCGCCGACGGGCTGGGCATCCGCCTCGCGATCCGGGCGCTCGTCCCGCGTGGCCGACGAGAACGTCGACATGGTTCGCGGACGGGTGCGGCGGCAGGGCAGGGCCCCGGTCCTGGTTCAGCGAGACGGATCCACCATGGTCATGCCGGCCACCGTCGCGCGGTCGAACCCGGGGAGCAGCGCAGCCGCCTCGTCCAGTCCGATCGTGCGTTCCACCAGCCGCTCGGGGTCGAGCGCGCCCTGCTCGATGAGGGCCAGCATCCCCGGGTAGTCGGCCGCCGCCATCCCGTGGCTGCCGAGCAGGTCGAGCTCCCAGCCGATCACCCGCTCCATCGGGACCCGAGGGTGCCCGCCGACGGGCGGGAGCAGCCCGACCTGGACGTGCCGGCCCCGACGGCGCAGGGCGAGGACGGCATCGGCACAGGTCGCCTCGCTGCCCACGGCGTCGATCGCGATGTGGCTGCCGCCACCGGTCAGGTCACCGACCACGGCCGGGACGTCGATGCCATCCGCCCGCAGGGTGTGCTCCGCGCCCAGAGCGGAGGCGACCTCGAGCGCCTCGGGATTGCGGTCCACCGCGATCACCCGGCCTCCCAGCGCACGGGCGATCATGACCGCACTGAGGCCCAGGCCGCCGGCCCCGAGCACCGTCACCCACTCTCCGTCGCGGACCCGCGCACGGCCCACCAGGGCCCGGTACGCGGTGGCGAACCGACAGCCGAGGCTAGCCGCAGCCGTGAAGCCCACCTGCTCGGGAATGGCGACGAGGTTGGTGTCCGCGGCGTGCAGGGTCACGTACTCGGCGAACGATCCCCAGTGGGTGAAGCCGGGCTGCTGCTGATCGGGGCAGACCTGGGCCTCCCCGGCCCGGCACCACGCGCACCGGCCGCAGCCGCAGACGAACGGCACGGTGACCCGGTCACCGGTCCGCCAGCGACGGACACCGGCACCGAGCTCCACCACCACACCGGCGAGCTCATGCCCCGGCACGTGCGGGAAGGCGATGTCGTCGTGCCCTGCCCAGGCGTGCCAATCACTGCGGCACAGCCCGGTGGCCATCACACGCACGACCACCCCGTTCGTCGGCGCGGTGGGCACCGCCACCTCCCGCACCCGGGGCTGTGCTCGGACAGCGTCGACGACCATGGCGCGCACCCCGCCATGCTGCCAGCAGCATGGCGGGGACCGGCCGGGAGTGCCTCGCCCCAGTGCGGTGACGTGGCCGGCCCGCGGCACGGATGCGATGGTCAGGCGCCGCCAGCGTTGCGCCTCGTTGCCGCACCGGACCGCCCGCGGGGCGTCAGCTCACCGCCGCCCTGCGCCGCTTCCCGGGACCGGGTGGCGTCGATCCACGCGTCGATCCCCTCCCACCAGTGGTACAGCCAGTCGACCTGCTCGGTCGCCTCCCGGGGCACGTCGGTGGCCGGGACGAACCACCAGCGCAGGTGCAGCGTCTTGTCCATGGGCAGGCCCCGCCACAGGTCCCGCACCGTGTTCAGGTGCTCCAGCCCGGTGTGCGCGACGAAGACGACGTCCGCGTGCGGAGCCGCCTGGAGCGCGGCGGCGACGCCGGCCGGCCGCGGTGGCAGCACGTGCTGCATCGCCTCGGCCCGGCGGACCGCCGAGGACAGCCCCCGGGAGCGCAGCCGCTCGATGGCCCGGGAGCGACGCTGCGGGGTGAAGTTCGCCCCCTCGGGGAAGATCAGGAGGGCGTCCTCCTCGCCGAGCCCCCGGGCCAGATCCGCGATCGCGCGCACGGAGGTGTCGGCCGCCGCCGGACCGGCCGCGACGAAGTGGTTGGGCAGCCGGTTGAGGTAGAGGTCGACCAGGGGATCCAGCTGGAGGAAGTCCTTGAGCACGATCCGCGGCCGGCGGAGGTGGTCACGGTTCATCAGGGTGTGCACGAGCAGCAGCGAGTCCCCCGGCCCCGCATGGCGGGAGAGCACGATCATGGCGTTCGTCGAGCCGGGCTGGCCGTCGTCGAGCGGTGACCAGGACGCGCCGTCGGTGACCAGCCGCAGGGCGAAGATCCGCTGCGCCACCCGCATGAGCACGTCGAGGAGCACGCGCAGCACGGTGTAGTGCGCCGCGCGGTAGGCCGATCCGGTCAGCAGGCGCGCGCGGCGCAGTGCCCACAGCCCCGCGCCCGCCGCCTGGCCGGCGACCTGCAGCGCCACGTACACCAGCACGAAGAGCAGCAGGCGCAGCGCCCGCCAGCGGCCGGGGAGCCACACCGAGGCGACCGCCGCCACGATCACCAGCACGGGCAGCAGCACGATCCCGGCCAGGAGGGCAGCCAGCAGGAGGGGGCCGGCGAGGCGGCGCACGGGGCGGGGTGGCAGCACGTCAGACCGTCCGGTCATCGGAGGGGAGGGCCCGCGCCAGGTGCTCGCGGGCGGCGTCACGGGCCCGGTCGATGCGCTTTCGCACCCCGGAGAAGTCGCGGTACCGCAGGCTCCGCAGGTCACCGGCCGAGGGCTCGGCCTGCTCCCCGGAAGGCAGGACGTGCAGCCTCACCCCCGGTGGCAGGGCGGCGAGGTCGGCTGCGAACCGGTGCCGCCGGGCGATCTCGAACGCCACCGTCGCGACCTCCCAGGGCCGGGCCGGCGGGCGCAGCGGCCGGTCGATCCGCCCGACGTGGAGCACGTAGATCGTGTCGGCACCCAGCGCCACCGCCCGCCCCACCGGGATGCTGTGCACCAGCCCGCCGTCCAGGTAGTGCTCGCCGTCGAGCTCGACCGGCGGGAGAAGGCCCGGCACCGCGCAGGACGCGAGCACCGCCGGGACCAGCGGCCCGTCGGCGAACCAGTGCTCGGCAGCCCGCTCGATGCTGGCGGCGACGCACTGGAACGGGACCTCCAGCTCCCCGAAGGTCTGGACCGGCAGGTGCCGGGTGAGCAGGTCGCGCAGCGGCTCCCGCGGGTGCAGGTGGGTACGCGTCCGCACCAGCGTCCCGACGCGCGCCAGCACGGACCCGGACAGGACCCCCGCGGACGCCAGCTCCTCCCAGACGGCGCGCATCCGGTCCACCGCGGCCGGCGTGGGGTCGGCCGCGACGAGCGCACCGTTGATCGCGCCCACCGACGTGCCCACGATCAGATCCGGGCGGACCCCGTGCTCGAAGAGGGCCTGGAGCATCCCGACCTCGGCCGCACCGAGCACTCCCCCGCCGCCGAGGACGAAGGCCGTGCCTCCCCCGCCGGCCGGTACCCGCGTCGAAGCCATGGCCGCATCCTGCCAACTCCCGGGCGGAGCGGCCGGGCGTGCGGGACCGCGCCTTCCGGCACCGGACGACGCGGCGGGGCGCCGCCGCCCACCAGCGGGTCGGATCAGCTGAGCGCGTCCAGCACCTTCGTGACGCGACGGGCGCTCGTCTCCGGCGTCCGGGCACCGGAGACCGACTCCGCGTGCGCCCGCTGCTTGCTGTACGAGAGGGACGCCCAGGCGGCGGCCGCGGCCGGGTCGGCGGCGAACGCCTCGGCGAGCGCGGGCGGCACGTCCACGCTGCGCGGTGCGTCGTCGACCTCGAGCCGCACCTCGACGTCGTCCCCCGCTCCACGACCGGTGGCCGCGCGGGTCGCGGCGTTGAACGTCACGAGGAACCGGCCGCCCATCGAGGCGATGGTCGTGCGGTAGGTGTGGCCGCCGTCGACGGTGACGACCACGGGTACCCGCGTGCCGCGGCCGAAGCTCCGCACCACGTCCTCGGGCACCACGATGGCGACGTTGTTCCCGCCGCTCGCCCAGAGCGTGGTGCGAAAGGTCGCCGAGGTGAGGGGGGTGCTGGTCATGGGGACTCCTGCCGTTCCGGGTGGCTGACGACCGGTAGACCCCCGCCCCCCTCCGTTCTCATCGGTCCGGCCGCCACGAGCGGGTGGGATCGACGACGTCCGCCTGTGCTCGGCGCCGCGCGTCTCCGGTCGCCGGCCTGCGGCGGAGGGAGGAACGTGGGGCAGGTCGTCGTCGCCGCATGGCGGTTCCAGCCCCGGACGGAGGTCGCGTGGCACGTGTCCACCTGCTCGCCACGGGCGGCACCATCGCCAGCCGGCAGGGGCCGGAGGGGCTCGCGGCCGTCACCCCCGCGGCCGAACTGCTCGACGCGGCCGGTCCCCCGGCGGGCCTGACCGTGACGACCAGCGACCTGGGCACCGTCAGCAGCTTCGCGCTCACGACGTCCGACCTGCGGGAGCTGGTGGCCGAGGCCCGGCGCTGCCTGGCCGAGGGGGTGGACGGCGTCGTCGTCACCCAGGGCACCGACACCATGGAGGAGTCCGCGTACCTCGCCGACCTCGTGCACGACGACCCGCGCCCGATCGTCTTCACCGGGGCTCAGCGCCCGTTCGACAGCCCGGCTCCCGACGGTCCCGCAAACCTCGCCGATGCGCTGCGCGTCGCCGCCTCCCCCGGGGCGCGGGACCTCGGTGCGCTGCTCTGCTTCGACGGGCTGGCCTTCGCCGCCCGCGGGGTGCGCAAGGTAGACACTCTGCGCAGCGGTGCGTTCGGGGCCCCCGGCCGCGGACCCGTGATCCGGCTGGCCGGCGAGTCGGTGCTGCCGCTGGCCACGCCCGCGCGCCGGCCACCCCTGCCGCTCGACCTGCGCTCGGAGCTGCCCCGCGTCGACGTCGTGGCCTGCTACCTGGGCGCGGACGCGTCGCTGCTGCACGCGGCGGTGGCCGCCGGCGCCGCGGGAGTGGTCGTGCAGGCCTTCGGCGCCGGCAACGTCCCCCCGGCGATCGCCGAGGCCGCCGAGGAGCTCGTGACCCGCGGGATCCCCGTGCTGGTGTGCTCCCGGGTGCCATCGGGCCCCGTCGCGCCGCTCTACGCCGCCGGCGGAGCCCGCCTCGCACGCGGCGGAGCCGTGTTCGCCGGTGACCTGAGCCCGTGGCAGGGGCGGCTGCTGCTGTCGGCGGCGCTCGCCCTCGTCCCCGACGATCCGCAGCGGGTCCTGGCCCAGCACCTGACCGGCTGACAGCCACCGCCCCGGCCCGGGGCGGCCTACGCGAAGGAGCGCGACGACGATGAGCAAGGAGATCTTCGTGGCCTTCGGTGTCGACATCGACGCCGTGGGCGGCTGGCTGGGCTCGTACGGCGGGGAGGACTCCCCGGACGACATCTCCCGGGGTGTGTTCGCCGGCGAGGTCGGCGTCCCACGCATCCTCGAGCTGTTCCGGCGCAACGGCCTCACCCAGACGTTCTTCTGGCCGGGGCACTCGATCGAGACCTTCCCGGAGCAGTTCGACGCCTGCGTCGCGGCCGGGCACGAGATCGGTGTCCACGGCTACAGCCACGAGAACCCGATCGCGATGAGCCGGGAGCAGGAGCAGGCGGTGCTGGACCGCTGCATCGAGCTGATCGAGCAGAAGGCCGGGCGGCGACCCACCGGCTACGTCGCCCCGTGGTGGGAGTTCAGCGGCGTCACCAACGAGCTGCTGCTCGAACGCGGCATCACCTACGACCACTCGCTCATGCACCGGGACTTCGAGCCCTACTACGTCCGGGTGGGCGACACGTGGACCAAGATCGACTACTCGGCGCCCGCGGAGAGCTGGATGGAGCCGCTCGTGCGCGGGGAGGAGACCGACCTGGTCGAGATCCCGGCCAACTGGTACCTCGACGACCTGCCGCCGATGATGTTCATCAAGTCCAGCCCCAACAGCCACGGCTTCGTCAACCCGCGGGACATCGAGCAGATGTGGCGCGACCAGTTCGACTGGGTGCACCGGGAGATGGACTACGCGGTCTTCACCATGACCATCCACCCGGACGTCGCCGGGCGCCCGCAGGTGCTGCTCATGCTGGAGCGCCTGATCGAGCACATCAACCGGCACGACGGCGTCCGGTGGGCGACGTTCGACCAGATCGCTGCCGACTTCCTGCGCCGCTCCCCGCGCGGGGCGTAGGTGCGGGCGTGGCCAGGTGTCCCCGCACCGCCGGCCGTGGCGGTGCGGGGACACCTGTGACCGGCCGCGATCAGGCGGCCGCGCCCACCATGCCGTGGGGATCGAGCACGTACTTGCGGGGCGCGCCCTGGTCGAACTCGGTGTAGCCGCGCGGCGCGTCCTCCAGCGGGATGACCGTGGCGTTGACCGCCTTTGCGATCTGCACCTTGTCGTGCAGGATGGCCATCATCAGCTGGCGGTTGTACCGCATGACCGGGCACTGGCCGGTCGTGAAGACGTGCGACTTCGCCCAGCCGAGCCCCAGCCGGATGGACAGCGACCCGGTCTTCGCCGCCTCGTCGGCCGCACCCGGGTCCCCGGTGACGTAGAGCCCGGGGATGCCGAGGGCGCCGCCGGCCCGGGTGATCTCCATCAGCGAGTTCAGCACGGTCGCGGGCGCCTCCTGCTGCGCCCCCGCGCCGTGCCCGCGGGCCTCGAAGCCCACGGCGTCGACGCCGCAGTCGACCTCGGGCTCGCCCAGGATCTGCTCGATCTGGTCCTTCGGGTCGCCCTTGGACACGTCGATCGTCTCGCAGCCGAAGCTGCGTGCCTGGGCCAGCCGGTCCTCGATCAGGTCACCCACGATCACGACCGCGGCCCCGAGCAGGTGCGCCGACACGGCCGCGGCGAGTCCCACGGGGCCGGCGCCGGCGATGTACACCGTCGACCCGGTGGTCACCCCGGCCGTGTAGCAGCCGTGGTAACCGGTCGGGAAGATGTCGGACAACATCGTGAGGTCCTGGATCTTCTCCAGCGCCTGGTCGCGGTCGGGGAAGCGCAGGCAGTTGAAGTCCGCGTACGGGACCATCACGTACTCGGCCTGGCCACCGGTCCACCCGCCCATGTCGACGTATCCGTACGCCGAGCCCGGACGGTCGGGGTTGACCGTCAGGCAGAGACCGGTCCGGCCCTCCTTGCAGTTGCGGCAGCGGCCGCAGGCGATGTTGAACGGCACGCTGACGATGTCCCCGACGTCGAGGAACTCGACGTCGGGCCCCTTCTCCACGACCTCCCCGGTGATCTCGTGCCCGAGGACCAGCCCCTCGGGCGCGGTCGTGCGCCCGCGCACCATGTGCTGGTCGCTGCCGCAGATGTTGGTGGTCACCGTCTTCAGGATGACGCCGTGCGGGGTCTTGCGACCGACGTTGGACGGGTGCACCCCCGGGCCGCTCTCCAGCTCCAGCTTGGGGTAGTCCAGGTCCGCGATCTCCACCTTGCCCGGTCCCATGTACCGGACGGCCTTGTTCCCTGCCACCGCGATCCTCCTGTCGTCCTGGACGGCCCGCGTCGCGCGCGTCCCCTCCGTGGTCACCCGCGCCGATCGGCGCGGACGTCTCTGCCGGCCGGTCGGGGCGACGCCGGGTCACCCACCGCTCCGGTTCCGGGGCGCGGTCGGTCGGGCATGGCGAGCCGTGCTGATCGTCGGCCGCGGTGCGCCACACCAGGCCGACGCGCATCGGGACCTCCGCGACGGCGCGGCGAAGGCGTGACCCAGCTCACATGTGGTCCCCGCGGTCCGCAATCGGGCCGGGCGCGAGGCAGCGCGGCGGCTACGCGCTCCGGCTCCACCGACCACGCGGCGTGAGAGTGGCCGGCACCCCGCTCGACCGGGCGCAGGTGGGCGACCGGGACCGGCCGCCGCGGTCAGGTGCGACCGACGCCCAGCACGGCAAGGTAGGCGGCCAGCCCCAGGACGAGGCACCCGGCGATCACCGGCGTGTAGGAGCCGGAGGCATCGACCGCCGCGCCGGCGAGCGGAGCGCCCACGGCCGAGCCCAGGCCGGCGCTCGTGTAGAGCACTCCCAGCAGCCCGCCCAGGCGGGTGGTGCCGAAGCGCTCGGCGACGACCGCGGGCCCGATCGCGACGAAACCCCCGTAGCCGACACCGAGCACCACGGCGAAGGCGAGCAGCACGCCGTACCCGCCACCGACGCCCCACAGCGCGAAGCTCACGCCCATCGTCAGGAAGCACCCCTGGAAGGCGCGCAACGTCCCGGTCCGCGCGGCGACCAGTCCGAGCAGCAGCCGACCGGCGGTGCTCGCGGCGCCGATCACCCCGACCAGCGCCGCCGCCGCGACCCGGTCGACGCCGGCCTGCTCGGCGTACCCGGGCAGGTGCACGAAGGGCACGAACAGCGCGACGGCCATGAGACCCGACGCCAGGTACAACCGTCGGTAGTCCCGGTTCCGGACGGCCTCGCGCAGCGTCAGCGCAGCCGGGCCCGCCTGCACCGGCGGGCGCCGCACGACCGAGGCGCACGCCAGCAGGACCACCGCGCCGGCCAGGCCCAGCACGAGGTGCGTGTTCCGCCAGCCCAGCTCGCCGATCAGGGCAGCCGCCAGGGGCGCGACGGCGAGCGTCCCCAGGCCGATCCCCGTCACCGCCACCCCGACCGCGATGGTCCGCCGTCGCTCGAACCACCCGCTGACGACGGCCACCATCGGGACGTAGGCGCAGGCGACCCCGATGCCCACCCCGAGCCCGTAGGTGAGCAGGCCGACCCACAGCTCGCCGGCCTGCGACGTCGCGGTCAGCCCGGCCCCGAGGGCGACCCCGCCGACGAGCAGCACCCGTCGCGGGCCGTAGCGATCCACCGCGACACCGCTGAGCGCCCCGAGGCCGAAGTACGTGAGCGAGGTCAGGGCGAAGAAGATCGACGTGGTGCCACGACCGGAGCCGAACTCCGCCGCCATGGGCTCGAGGAACGCGCCGAAGGAGTAGGCGATCCCGAACGTGACGAACATGCCGGCGAACGCCGCGGCGACCATCACCCAGCCACGGCCCGCGTCGACGGCTGCCGGGGGGTGCATGGCGCAGGACGATACGAGACCGCCTCGCGTCCCCGGCAGGCGCCGCGGCTCCCCCGTGACCGGGCCCGCCGCCGTGGCGGGCCCGGTCACGGTCGGGCACCTGCGCGGTCCGCGCGCAGCGACGCCCGGCGAGCAGCGCCCTCGGTCAGCCGCGGTGGACCAGGCGGCGGAAGAGCTCCCCGACCCGTGACGGCGGCTGCTCGGCGGCCGGCCGGGGGCGCTGTCGCGCGCTTCCGGCGGGCGCACCGGCCGGACGGGGACGGGCGGCCTGACTGAGCCGCTCGTGGGCGAAGTAGTGCTGCACGATGTCGGGGGCGGCCCGGTGGCCGCGGGCGGCGACGTCGTGCCGCGCCTCCCACTCGCAGATCCGCTTCTCGAACTCCGTCATCCGCAGCGGATCGGGCGTCCGGCGCTCGCGTCCGCCCCCCGGTCCTTCCCGTGCGTTCTCCCTGCTGGTCATCCCGCCTCCTCGAGGCCGCTGGTGATGACCACGGTGCTCCTCCCGGCGCCGCGGGGGCAGGGCGGAAGGTCCCTGCCCCGGTCCGTGCGCGTGCGCACCGGTGCGGTCACCAGCGGGGTACGGCGCGGAGCGCGGCAGCGGTCACCTCAGGTGGTGCACCTCCTGCAGGCGGTAGACGGGGGTCGGGATCCGCTCGTAGCGCGCCTTGAGCTGCAGCGCGAGGTACAGCGAGTAGTGCCGCGACTGGTGCAGGTTCCCGCCGTGGAACCACAGCGCCTCCTGCTGGGTGGGCTTCCACATGTTGCGCTGCTCGCCCTCCCAGGGCCCCGGGTCCTTGGTCGTGTCCGAGCCGAGGCCCCAGACCTTGCCGACCTTGTCCGCCACCTCCTGGCTGATCAGGTCGGCCGCCCACCCGTTCATCGACCCGTACCCGGTGGCGTAGACGACGAGGTCGGCCGGCAGCTCGGTGCCGTCCTCGAGGACGACGGCGTCCTCGGTGAGGTGGTCGACGATCCCGTGGACCAGCTTCACCTCTCCGTCGGCCACCAGTTCCGCGGCGCCGACGTCGATGTAGTAGCCCGAGCCGCGGCGGAGGTACTTCATGAACAGCCCCGAGCCGTCCTCGCCGAAGTCGAGCCAGAACCCGGCCTTCTCCAGGCGGTCGTAGAAGTCGGCGTCGCGTTCCTTCATCTGGTCGTACAGCGGGATCTGGAACTCGTGCATGATCCGGTACGGCAGCGAGGCGAAGATCAGGTCCGCCTTCTCCGTCGTGACGCCGGCGGCCAGTGCCTGCTCGGAGTAGAGCGCGCCGAGCCCGATCTCCATGAGCGTGTCGCTCTTGACGATGTGCGTCGACGAGCGCTGCACCATGGTGACGTCGGCGTCGTTCTCCCAGAGGGCACCGCAGATGTCGAAGGCGGAGTTGTTGCTGCCGATGACGACGACCTTCTTGCCCGCGTAGGCGTCGGGGCCCGGGTGCGCCGACGAGTGGTGCTGGTCGCCGCGGAAGACGTCCTGCCCGGGGATGACCGGGACGTTCGGCTTGCCCGACATCCCGGTGGCCAGCACGACGTGCGCCGGGCGCAGGGTCAGCGGTTTGCCGTGCCGCTCGACCTGGACGGTCCACTCCCCCTTCTCGGGCGAGTAGGCGGCCTCCGTGGCCACCGTGCTGCCCCAGTACGGGACCTCCATGACCGTGACGTAGGACTCGAGCCAGTCGCCGATCTTGTCCTTGGGCGAGAACACCGGCCAGTTGTCCGGGAACTTCAGGTACGGCAGGTGGTCGTACCAGACCGGGTCGTGCAGGCACAGGGACTTGTACCGGCCGCGCCACTGGTCCCCCGGACGGTCGTGCTTGTCGACGACGAGCGCCGGCACGCCGAGCTGCCGCAGCCGGGCGCCCAGCGCGATCCCACCCTGCCCTCCGCCGACGACGAGCACGTAGGGCTGGGCGCTCACCCCCAGCTCCGCCTGCTCCCTCTGCCGCCGCTCGAGCCAGGTGAGGCGCTGCTTGTCCGCCCCGTGCTCGGCGCCCATGGGCCGGGCCGTGCCGCGTGGTTCCTCGTGGCCCTTGAGCTCGTGGACCGACGTGAGGAACGTCCACGCCTTCGGCGCACCGTCCTCCTCGACCAGGCGCACCAGTCCCGTGCCGCGGCCGACGGCGGTCTCGAAGGTGAACCACGCCGTGGTGACGCCGTCGGCCTCCTCGGGCGGCTCTGCCAGCCCGAACGACGAGGGGTCGGTGCGCTCCAGCGTCTGGGTCAGCAGGTCGCGCACCCCCGCCGGGTTCTCGACGGTGGTGATGTTCCAGCTGAAGGCGATCAGGTCGCGCCAGAAGCTGGTGGCGGCGAACATGCCGGCCGCACGCGCGACGTCGCGGGCCTGCAGCGCGTCGGCGAAGTCGGCGAGCCAGCGCTCCGCCCGCTGCTCCGGGGCCTGTGTGGTCGTGTCGAGGGTCTGCGTCATGGCCGGCTACCTCCTGCGGGCACGGTTCGACGTGGTGTGATGTGCAGCACAGCGCCCGGGGTCCGGCGGCGGAAGCGTTGCAGCGTGTTGCACGCGGCCGGGTGCTGCCTGGGCGAGGTGGAGGTGCGCGTGACCGGCTACTCGGCGATCGCTCCCGGTACCGACCTGTCGCAGCACGCCCGCGTGCTGGTGCGCGTGCACGACGCGGTGATCGGAGGGAACCGGCCGCCCGTCCGTCCCCGCGGGGTCGTCGCGCGCTCGTGGGCACGGGCGCTGGGCCTCGGGCTGGACCCGTCGCGCACCAACGCCCGCGAACCGCTGCGCCCCGCCGAGGTCGAGCGCCGACGCCGGTGCTCACCCCTGCTGCCGGTGATCGACGAGCTCCGGCAGGTCCTCGGCAGCGTGGCCGACGCGTCGTCCTTCCTCATGGCCGTGACCGACGCCGACGGCGTGATCCTCTGGCGCGAGGGCTCCGCGCGCGTGCGGCTGCGCGCCGATGCGCTGGGATTCACCGAGGGGGCCCGCTGGACCGAGGCCACCGTCGGCACCAACGCCATCGGGACGGCGCTGGCCGAGGCGGCTCCTGTGCAGCTGTTCTCCGCCGAGCACTTCGAGCAGGCCCAGCACCCCTGGTACTGCACGGCCGCGCCGATCCACCACCCCGTCAGCGGGGATCTGCTGGGCGTCGTCGACGTCAGCGGACCCGCGCTGACCCTGCACCCGGTCATCGCGGCGCTCGTCGAGACCGCAGTCCGGCTGGCGGAGGCCCAGCTGTGGCGGCACCACGAGCAGCGGCTGGAGCGGCTGCGCCGCTCGGCCCGCGGTGTCCTGGCCACCGTCTCCGGCCCGCTGCTGCTGGTCGACGACCACGGCTGGGTCGCTCACCGGTCGGGCATCAGCGCGCGCGACCGGGTCGCGGTGCCGCGCGACGGCACGGTGCTCGCTGTTCCGGGCCTCGGGCTGTGCACGCCCGAACGGGTCGGTGAGGGCTGGCTGGTCAGGCCGCGCGAGCCGGGGGACGCCGTCACCGCCGAACTGGACCTGACCGGTCCACCCGTGCTCCGCCTCCGGTCGCGCGGCGACCCGTGGGTGACCCCGCTGACCCGGCGGCACGCCGACCTCCTGCTCCTGCTGCACCAGGCCGGCCGGCAGGGGCTGGGCGCCGACCGGCTGAGCACCGCGTTGTTCGGCGACGCGGCGCACTGCGTCACCGTCCGGGCGGAGATCTCCCGGCTGCGGAAGGTCGTCGGCGGCCTGGTGACCACCAACCCCTACCGCGTGGCCGCCGGGATCGCGCTGACGGTGGTCCGCCCCCAGGAGGGGTGAGGCCACCGGCGGCGGGGCGATGGGGGCGCGCCGGGGCCGCGGCGCCGTTGCGGCCACCGGCAGCCGGAGGTGGGATGGGTCATGACTGTGGCCCGGCAGGGGCGTCCCCCGACCGGCTCGGGGAACCGTGGGAACGGGACCGAGCGGTACGGCGCGGACTCGCCGCACCGCATCTCCGCGGCGGACTGGCGCATCCTGCTGCGGCGGGCCGCGCGCCAGCTGCTCACCGACCGGCTGATGGTCCAGAGCGCCGGGGTGGCGTTCTTCGCCGTGCTGTCGGTCGCCCCCGTGCTGGTGACCGCCGTGTCGATCTACGGCGTCGTGAACACCCCGGGGACGGCGTTGCAGCAGCTCTCCGAGGTGGCGGACGTGCTGCCCGACGACCTCGAGTCGATCGTGGCCGATCAGCTCACGACGATCACCGCGGCCTCGGCGCAGGTGCTCACCTTCCGCGGGATCACCGGCCTCCTGGTCGCCCTGTGGACGGCGACGACCGCGATGACCTACCTCATCGACGGCATCTGCATCGCCTACCACCAGACGGAGACGCGGGGGCTCCTGCGCCGCAGCGGGCTCGCCCTCGTGTTCGTGCTCGGTGGAGCCGTGGCGCTCGCCGGCCTGATCGCCGCGGCCGGCATCCTCGGGGCCGAGCTCGCCGGCGCCCCCGGCGCCGTCCGCACCGCCGCCTCGGTGCTGTCCTGGGTGGCCCTGGCCATCCTGATGGCGGCGGCCCTCGCGGTCCTCTACCGGGTCGCTCCCGACCGCAGGGACGCCCGGTGGCGCTGGCTCACGCCGGGGTCGGTCCTCGCGACCATCGCCTGGCTCGGCACCACCCTGGCCTTCTTCTCCTACGTGCAGAGCCTGGGGAACTACCAGTCGACCTACGGCTCCCTCGCCGGCGTGGCGATCAGCATGTTCTGGCTGTGGACGACCGTCGCCTTCATCTTCCTCGGTGCCGCGGTGAACGCGGAGACCGAACGGCAGACCGTGCGCGACTCGACGGTCGGGCCGGAGCAGCCGCTCGGCCGACGAGGTGCCGTCGTGGCCGACAGCGCACCGCCCTACCCGGGCGACGGCTGAACCGGTACGCGCCGCACCGGCGGCAGCCCGGTCACCCATCCACCGCGCCTGCGGGACCAGGGACGGCCGAGCGCCGTTGCAGGATCCACGAGGTCGTCGGCCGCGCTACGGTGCCCGTCACGGATCGTCTGCTGCAGCCCTTGCCCACGACCTCGTCCTCGGAGGCCGACCAGCATGACCGCCCACCGTCAGGCCCTGCTGCGCTCGCTGTACGACGCGTTCAACGCACGCGACATCGAGACGGTGCTGTCGGCGATGGCGCCGGACGTGGACTGGCCGAACGGCTGGGAGGGCGGCCGGGTCGTCGGGCGCGACGCCGTCCGGCACTACTGGGAGCGCCAGTGGGCCGAGATCCGGCCGAACCTGCGGCCGACCAGCGTCTCCGACCGCGGGGACGGCTCGGTCGAGGTCGGCGTCCGGCAGGTGGTCCGTGACCCCAGCGGTGTCGTGCTGGACCGCTCCGACGTCCGCCACGTCCACACCTTCGACGGGGACCTGGTGCGGCGCATGGACGTGGAGCCGTAGCGACGGGCCACCGACGGTGGGCACCAGCGGCGGCCGCCCTCGCGGTCGAGGCCGGTCAGCGGGCTCCGGCGTCGAACTCCATCCACATCCTCCGCCGGTCCTTCCGGGAGCGCGCCTGCGACATGGCTTCCACCCGGCGACGCTGCTCGTCGGTCGCCTGCCCCTGGGCGACCGCCCGTTCGGCCTCGTGCATCGCCTCGTCCGCCGCGGATTCCGCCGGCGTCTGCGGCGTCTCCGCCACCGGCCCGGACTCGTCGCCCGCCTCGTCCGGTGACCGGTAGGGGCTCTCGACCGGGAGGTTGCCGCTGATCCGGCCGTAGGCACCGAGCAGCAGCAGGACCAGGCCGACGACGGCCGAGAAGACCACGTTGGTGAAGTCGAAGGCGAAGACGTTGTAGTCGGTGCGCAGCACGGCCAGGTTGCCGAGCGCCGACACCAGGAACAGCACCCCGACGACGATCATGACCGTCGAGGCCACGCCTGCTCCCGCCAGCGCGCCACCGATCAGCACGAGCCCGACGATCACGGAGACGGTGGACAGCAGGCCGTTCGCCGACATGCCCACCACCGACTCGCCGGTGGTCGAGAAGAACGGCACGCCACGGGCGAAGCCGAGGGCGGCGAACACGAGCAGGACGACACCCACGGCGGCTGCTCCGATGCGGTGCACCCTCAGCACCCGGGTTCGCACCGCCCGCCGGTCTGCCGGCGACGGCGACGTGGTGGTCGATCGCTGCGGATCACTCCTGCGGGTCATGTGGACGGTCCTCCCTCGAAACCGAGGCGGCTGGCGCCTACGCCTCTGACGTCCGTACCGGGCTGTCCCCGGTGAACGAACCAGACGGCGGCAGGGTGCCCGCCCGCCCACCGGTCACCGGGCCATCGGCGAAGGGGGTCAGGCGCGCACCCGGTTCCACGGCCGCCGTCGGCGGGCGAAGAACCGCTCGACCCTGCGCCAGCGGTTCGGCGTCTTCTCGGGGTCCATGACCTCCGACTCCGCGAGCGCCCGGTCGCCGGGGCCGAGCTCGGGCGGCTCGAACGGCACGAGCGAGCGGCCGGTCGGCGGGCGCAGCCGCTCGATGCCCCGCACCAGAGAACCGGTGTCGGCGATCGCGGCGGTGACGTCCTCCGGCGCGCAGCCCAGGTGCTCGGCGAGCAGACGGTCCCGGAAGGCGACGATCGTGTCGGCCAGCTCGTCGGCCCCGGGCCGTCCCTCCACCGCCTCGATCGCCAGGTCGCACTCGGTGTCCAGGCCCATCGAGCGGTTGTTCACGTTGCTGGAGCCGATGCGCAGCAGCCGGTCGTCGACGACGGTGATCTTGGCGTGCACGTAGATGTGCGCGCCCCCCTCGCTCACCGGGGTGTAGAGCCGGAACCGGTCGTGCACGTCGGCCTCGCGGACGATCTCCAGCACCCGGGCGCGCGCGGTGCCCATCGCCTTCTCCGAGAGCCAGCCGTCGGCTGTCCAGGGGTTGACCACGACCACGTCGGGGCCGTCGGGCTCGCGCAGCCGCTCGGCGATCGCCTCGGCGATCCGCCGGCTGGCGAAGTACTGGCTCTCGACGTAGAGCGCCCGGCGGGCACCGGCGATCACCGCCAGCCACAGCAGCTCGACCTCGTGCACCAGCGGTGTCCCACCGTGCTCGGGGCGGGTGCGGGAGATCGCCACGTCCACGTCGGTGAGCAAGGGCTCCACCCCCTCGGGCCAGTGGTCCCGCTCCTCGGGAAGGGGCTCGAGGCGCTCGCCCGTGCCGCTCTCCCACCGCTCGCAGGCCAGCTCGGCGAGCGCGCGCGCGGCAGGGCCGCTCATGATGCTCGTCGCGTCGTGCCACGGCCCGGTGCGCCGGCCCGGTGCGGGTCCGGTCGCCGGCCGGCACCGGTGCGGGTTGGCGTCGGCGTGGTCGGAGGTGTCCCAGCGGTCCGCGGTGACGTCGATGCCGCCGGCGAAGGCGAGGGAGTCGTCGATCACCACGATCTTCTGGTGGTGCGCGCCGCCGACCGGGTGGTGGGTGTCGACGGCGAAGGTCAGCCGGTCGGGCGCGCTGCGGTCCAGGAGCACGATCGGCTTCAACCCCCGGCCGAGCGCGCGCAGCATCCCCAGGTCCCACTGCAGGACGCCGACGTGCAGCTGCGGGTTCTGCTCCACCGCTCGCTCGAGCACCGCGCCCAGCCGGTCGTCCTGGGGTCGGCCGCCGTCCAGCGGGTCGAGCCTGATCCGGGGATCGAAGTCCCAGCCGATGAAGAGCACCCGGCGCCGGGCACCCAGCACCGCGCGCTTGAGGGTGGCGAAGTACCCGGCCGCGTCGACGAAGACCGCGAACCGGGTGGCCTGCTCGATCCGCCAGCAGGTCTCGCCGGGGACGAGCAGCCGCGCGCCCGCCTCGGGCCCGCCGACGTCGCCACCGCGCGGGGCGGGGAGCCTGAGCCCGGGATCGGTACTCGCCTCGCCGCCGCCCGTCACACCGGCAGTGTGCCCGGCGCCCAGGGCAGGGACCAACGCCTCCCCCCTCCGGACGCCCCCGATCGGGTCGTCTTCCGCGGTCGGGCCCTGCTCTCCGCCCGCACCGGCCCGGTCGCTTCGTCGGGTGCCGGCCCGGTCGAACGGACCCCCGCGACCGGACGCCGTTCCTGTCGGTACCCCGCACCAGCATGTCGTGTCGGCACCGGTGGGCGGCGAGCCCGCGGGTGCGCTCCAGGGCGGTCACCGCACGCAGAGGAGGAACAGTGAAGATCGTCGTCACCACCCCCACCGGTTCCGTCGGCTCGCGCGTCGTGCGCCTGCTGCTGCAGGCCGGGCAGCGGCCGACGCTGCTGCTCCGGGACGCCGGTCGGCTCGACCCGGCCACCCGCGCCCTGGTCGACACGGTCGAGGGAGACCAGCGCGACGTCGACGTGGTCCTGCGCGCGACGGAGGGCGCCGACGCCCTGTACTGGGTCAACCCGCCCACCGACGACGACGACCCGGTCGAGGCACAGCGCCGGCTGGGCCGGATCGCCGCCCGCGCCGTCGTCGACAACGGCATCGCGCGCACGGTCCTCCAGAGCAGCGTCGGCGCGGAGGAGCGCACGGGCGCCGGGGACATCGACGGCCTGGCCGCCACCGAGGTGGCGCTCGACGGCACCGGCGCCTCGGTCACCCATCTGCGCTGCGGCATGTTCTTCACCAACCTGCTGCTCGACCCGGGCCTCGGCGAGGGCGTCCTCCGCGTCGCCCTGCCGGTGGACATGCCCCTCCCGTGGGTCGACCCGCGTGACGTCGGGGACGTCGCCGCCGTGCGGCTGCTGTCCACCGCCTGGACGGGCCGGCACGTCCAGGCCGTCCACGGACCCGAGGACCTCAGCTGGGCCCAGGTCGCGGCCGTCGTGTCCGCCGCGACGGGGCGCTCCGTGCGCGCCGAGCGCGTGCCCGACGACGCCATCCGCTCCGGGTTGCGGGCCGCGGGCCTCACCGATCCCCAGGTCGAGGCGATCCTCGGCATGAGCACCGGTCTGCGCGACGGGTTCGTCCCGGAGGACGGCCGGAGCCTGGTGACCACGACGCCCGGCACCCTCGCCGCCTGGGCGTACGAGCACCTGGACCAGCAGGCGTCCCAGGCGCTCGCGGGATGAGCACCGGGGCGGCGTGACGATGGGCGAGGTGGCCCGGGGTCCGCCGCCGGTCCCTGCCGGCCGCGTTCCCCAGGCGGCCGCCGGAACAGCTCCCGGCCGGAGGGCGCTGGCTCCGACGTGACCGACACGTCCCCGCGGTTGTCCCTGCTCGACCGCTCCCGCACCCGGATCGGCGAACCCGACGCCGCGGCGCTCGACGGCAGCGTCGCGCGCGCCGTCCACGCGGAACTGCTCGGGTTCGACCGGTTCTGGGTCGCCGAGCACCACGGGGTGCCGGGGATCGCCGGCGCCGCCCCGGCGGTGCTGCTGGCCGCCGTCGCCGGCCGGACGACGACCATCCGGCTCGGCTCGGCCGGCGTGATGCTGCCGCACCACCAGCCGCTCGTCGTCGCCGAGCAGTTCGCCACCCTGTCCGCCTTCGCCCCCGCCCGGGTCGACCTGGGACTGGGCCGCTCCCCCGGCTTCACCGCACCGGTACGCCGCGCCCTGCGGGAGACCGACCGGGACTTCCCGGCCGACCTCGCCGAGCTGCGCGCCTACCTCACCGGCACGGCGGAGATCACCCTGCACCCGCAGCCCGCCGGACCGGTGCCGCTGCACGTGCTGGCGACCGGGCGCGGGCTGCAGGTCGCGGCCGGGCTGGGGCTGCCGGTCATCGTCGGGGGCCCGCTGCTGGGCCTGGCCGGTGACCCCGAGCCGGGGCTGGCCGCGCTGGCCGGCTACCGGCGCACCTTCCGGCCCTCCGCGCAGCAGCCGGAGCCGCGGGTGGCCATCAGCCTCGACGTGCTCGTCGCCGACACCCCGGCGGAGGCCGCGGAGCTGTTGCTGCCCGAGGCGTGGGCGATGGCCCGGGCCCGCACCACCGGCACCTTCCCGGCGCTGGAACCGGTGGCCGCCGTCCGCGCCGCGCACCGCACCCCCCGCCAGCAGCAGTACCTCGAGGAGACGGCCGCGGCGGCGATCGCCGGCACGCCCGCCCAGGTGGAGAGCAGGCTGGTGGAGCTGCTCGACCGCACGGGGGCGGCCGAGCTGGTCGCCGGCAGCAGCACCTTCGACCGGGCAGCCCTGGCCGCCTCCGACGCCTCCCTGGCCGCCGTGCTCGGGCGGAGGGCCCCGGTGGGCGACGGCACCGGCTCAGCAGGTGGACGTGCCCGGCCGAGGCCCTCCGGGCCGGATCAGAACGCCGGCAGGACGGCGCCGGAGTAGTTCTCCTCGATGAACTGCCGCACCTCGTCGGAGTGCAGCAACTCCTCCAGCGCGACGATCCGCTCGGCGTCCTCGTCGCCGCTGCGGACCACGAGCAGGTTCGCGTTCGGGTTGCCCTCGGCCGCCTCGAGCGCGAGGGCGTCCTCGGCCGGTGAGAGGTCGGCGTCGATCGCGTAGTTGCCGTTGATGACCGCGGCGTCGACGTCGGCCAGCGAACGCGGCAGCTGCGCGGCCTCGACCTGCTGGATCTCCAGGTTCTTCGGGTTGCCGTCGATGTCCAGCGCCGTCGGCGCGGAGTCGCCCGTGTCGGCCAGCGTGATGAGGTCGTTGGCCTCGAGCAGCCGCAGGGCCCGGGCGGCGTTGGTCGGGTCGTTCGGGATCGCGACCGTGGCGCCGTCGGGGAGGTCGGCCAGCGCGGTCAGCGAGTCGGAGTAGATGCCCAGCGGCTCGATGTGCACCGGCTCCAGCGCGGTGAAGTCGTAGCCGGCGCTGGCCTCCTGCTCCTCGAGGTAGGGCACCGTCTGGAAGTAGTTGGCGTCCAGCGAGCCGTCGTCGAGGGCGACGTTGGGCTGCACGTAGTCGGTGAACTCGACGATCTCCAGGTCCAGCCCGGCGTCGTCCGCGAGCTCCTCGTCGATGAACCGCAGGATCTCCGCGTGCGGCACCGGGGAGGCGCCGACGCGCAGCGGCTCGTCCGCCGCCGACAGCTCGGCCTCCCCACCCCCGCAGGCGGTCAGGCCGAGCAGCGTGGCGGTGGCGACGGCGGCGAGGGTGGTCCGGGTGGGGCGGAGCATGTGCGGGGTTCTCCTAGCGAGGGGTCGGGTGGTGCGGAGGATCAGGCGTGCGCGAGCCGGCGGGCCCAGCGGTCGCCGGCCCACTGCAGCAGCTGGACCAGGACGAGCAGCAGGACGACGGTGACCACGGTGATGTCGGTGCGGAACTGCTGGTAGCCGTAGCGGATGGCGAAGTCGCCGAGGCCTCCGCCGCCGATGGCACCGGCCATCGCCGAGTAGCTGATGAGGGCGACGACGGTGACGGTGACGCCCGCGACCAGCGACGGCAGCGCCTCGGGCAGCAGCACCGTGCGGACGACGTCGCGGCGGCGGGCGCCCATGGCCAGCGTCGCCTCGACCTTGCCGTGCCCGACCTCCCGCAGGCTGGTCTCCACCAGCCGGGCGAGGAAGGGGACGGCACCGATGGTCAGGGGCACGATCGTCGCCGTCGACCCGATCGTGGTGCCCACGATGCCTCGGGTCACCGGGGCGACGAGCACCAGCAGGATGATGAACGGCAGCGACCGGCCCAGGTTGACCACCAGGCCGAGGACGCGGTGCAGCACCGGGCTCGGGGAGAGCGCGCCCGGTGCGGTGACGGTGAGCAGCACCCCGAGCGGGACGCCGATCAGCACGGTGAGCAGCGTGCTCACGCTCACCATGTACAACGTCTCCCACGTGGCCTCGGCCAGTTGCGGGGCGATCCGGTCCCAGTTGCTCACCGCTGCACCTCCGGGGCGTCGAGGAACCGGGGTTCGTCAGGTCCGGGCGGCGGCTCGGCCGCCGGCTCCTGCTCCCGCCACGGCGCCGGCTCGTCGCCCGGGCGGGCACGCTCGACCAGCGACCCACCGTCCCGGAGCCGCTGCAGGGCGCCGTCGAGGCGCCCGTCGTCACCGGTGACCGAGAGCAGCAGGCGGCCGAAGCGGCGGCCGGCGACGGTCTCCACCGAGCCGCCCACCACCTCGACGTCGAGCCCCAGCTCGCCGGCCAGGGTGCGCAGCACGCGGCCCTCCGGCGCGGCGTCGGTGACGGTGACCCGGACCAGGTCGCCGGCGCGGCCGGCGACGGGCGGGGCCGGGAGCAGCTGGGCGGCCAGCGGCGAACGCGGGCGGGTCAGCACCTCGGTCAGCGGGCCGCCGTCGACGACCCGGCCGCGGTCCATCAGCACCGCGCTGTCGCACACCGCCCGGACCACCGCCATCTCGTGGGTGATGAGCAGGACGGTCAGACCCAGTTCGGTGCGCACCTGCCGCAGCAGGTCCAGCACACCGGTGGTGCTCGCCGGATCGAGCGCGCTGGTCGCCTCGTCGCAGAGCAGCACCTTCGGCCGGGCGGCCAGGGCTCGGGCGATCGCGACGCGCTGCTTCTGGCCACCCGAGAGCTGCGCCGGCCGGGCCGCGTGCCGGTCGGCCAGGCCGACCAGGTCGAGCAGCTCGGCCACCCGGCGGCGCCGTTCGGCCCGGCCGGTACCGGCGAGCTCCAGCGGGTGCTCGACGTTGCCGGCGGCCGTGCGGGAGTCGAGCAGGTTGAAGTGCTGGAACACCATGCCGACGGTGCGGCGGGCGCGCCGCACGCCGTCGGCGTCGAGATCGGTGAGCGGCTGACCGTCGACGACCACCCGGCCCGACGTCGGCCGCTCCAGCAGGTTGACCAGCCGGGCGAGGGTGCTCTTGCCGGAGCCGCTGGGGCCCACGACGCCGGCGAACTCGCCGGCGGCGACGGACAGGCTCACGCCGTCGACGGCGACGACCTCGGCCGCCCCGCGGCGTGCGGGGAAGACCTTGCGGACGTCGGACAGCTCGATCACGGTGGCCTCTGGATGGCTCGGCGGGGCAGGGCACGGGCGGGGCCCGGCCCGCAGCGCGGTGGCGCACGCCGACGACGGGCGGCGCGGGGTGTCTGCGCGGAGGCTGGGCGGCGCGGCGCGCTAGAGCAGGCTCGCCGTGCGCAGGAGGTCGACGGCGCGACGACGCGTCAACGCAACACTCCTCGGCACCCGTCGAGCATGCCGCGCCGGCCGGCCACCTGCCAGCGGGGCGGGCGAATGTGAGAGAACGCTCAACCAGGTGACCGTGCGGCTCAGCGGTCGACCAGCGGGGACGTCACCTCCGCGCTCGCCGCCGCCCGCCGCGGGGCCGCGGGCCGGAGCGCGTCGATCAACCGGTCGTCGAGCGCCGGCGCGCCCCCGGTGACCACCACGGTCGCCGTCCACTCGGTCAGCTCGGTGCCCTGGCTCGAAGCGGGTCTGGCCGGTCCCTGCACCCGGAGCGTCGACCAGTCCGGATCCGCTCCCGCGGCGGCCGCCATCACACGCAGCTGCCCGCGGAGTCCGGCGGTCACCCGGTCCCGGTCGTGGAACGGCACGGCGGCGGCGGCGCGGTACATCATCGCTCCATGGGTGCCCATTTCGGCTGCCCGTTACACAAATCCCGCGCCTTCGGCATCAAGCCCGCGCTGGACGCCCTGATCATCTCCCTCCGGGCGCCGCCGGCGGGGCCATCTGGTCGACGGGTGCAGACCCGCATGATGCGGGCGGCCGGTGCTCGGCACCGCCGTCGTCGATCGCTCCTCCGTCGCCGCGCTCCCCGCTCCTGCCACCGCTCCGGCGCTCCTGGCGGTGGGCGGTCTGGTCCTGGCCGTGCGTGGGGCGTCACCTGGTCGGCAGGACCGGTCGCGGCGGCTCTGCTGCGACGGGGGGCAGGCGCGGCGCTGTCCCCGTCGACGACGCGGTGGATCCTCGCCTCGTGGAACCCGGAACCGCTCCCCGCACCGAGCCGAGGACCTGAGGTGGCTGCGCTGCGGAGCATGTCGGCCGGCGTCCGGCGGGAGCGGTTGCGGCGCGGCTCCGCGTACGGTGCGGCAGCCCTGGCCGTGCTCTCCGCCGGGGTCAGCGCCTACTGGACGGCGGGCGGCACCGCGCTGCTGTCCACGGTCGGGGGCGAGCTCGAGGCGCTCGCCCGTCGCGGTGGCACGACGGCGCTGACCCTCGGTGCGACGACGACCGCGCTGAAGCTCGCCGCCGCCGCGCTGGCCCTGGCGCTGATCCAGCCGTGGGGCCGGCCGCTCCCCCGGCGCCTGGTCACCCGCACCGCCTTGCTGGGCGCCGCGCTCCTGACGGCCTACGGGGCGCTCCAGATCGGGGTCGGCGCGATCGCCCTGGTCGGGCTGACCGGCTTCCGCCCGGCCGATCCGACCGCGCTGCGCTGGCACGTCCTGTTCTGGGACCCGTGGTTCCTGCTGTGGGGCCTTCTCCTGGGCTGCGCCGCCGTGCTCTCCCGGTCCTCCGCGATCGCCACCGGCGTGGCCGGGACCACGCGGCCGGATCGCGGCGGCACCACCGGACCGGGCCGGAGGTAGCGCGCGGCGCGACCATCCCCCTGGTGCTGGTCCGGGTCGGCATCACGATGCTGCTGGAGATCGACGTCCGCTACGTGCCCACCACGATCAGCCTCGCGGTGGTCACCACGATCACCGGTACCTCGATCTGGCTGAGCCTGCGCGCGACGCGCGGCCAGGGCCGGCGGGCCCTGCCGGTGCCGGCCGCACCGGGGGTCGACCAGCCGGCGCACGCCGGCAAGACGACGGGCACACCTGAGGCACGGGCGGTCGGCACGGCTCAGATGAAGGGCACCACCACCGCGACGGTCAGCACCGCCAGGCCGAGCGAGAGGTGGCGGTAGTTCTTGTACCAGGGCTTGCCGCGGAGCTCCCCGGACTCCTCGCGCCACGTCTGCCGGTCGAACACCACCTCGGCGATCTTCTCGCGGTCCGGCGCCTCGGTGAACAGCGAGATGGCCACCAGGGTGGCGACGCTGAGCAGCAGCATGATCCCGGTCGCGTACAGGAACTGGACGCCGTACAGCTCGAAGATCTCCCCGGTGACGAAGCCGGCCACCCCGATCGGGATCACGACCACCAGCGTCCAGAAGGCGGCCTGCGCGGTGGCGCGCTTCCAGAAGATGCCGCCGAGGAGGACGACGACGATCGGCATCGTCACGTAGCCGAGGAACGACTGGAAGTACTCGACGATCGTGTCGAACTGCAGGATGACCGGCGCCCAGGCCACCGCGACGACCATGAAGATGCCGACGAGCACCCGGCTCATCAGCAGCAGCCGCTTCTCGCTGTACTCCTTGTCGCGCGTCTTGACGAAGTCGTTGATCACCAGGCTCGCGGCCCCGTTCAGGACCGAGTCCAAGGTGGACATCAGCGCGGCGAGCAGCGCGGCGACGATCAGCCCGCGCAGGCCGACGGGGATGAACTCGAAAATCAACGACGGCCAGGCGAGGTCAGGGTTCTCCAGGTCCGGGAAGACGTCCCGGGCGAGGATCCCGGGGAAGATCAGCAGCACGAGCAGCGGCAGCTGCATCAGGCCGGCGAACAGCGCCCCCCACCTGCCGTGGTCCAGGTTCTTCGCCGCCAGCACCCGCTGGACGACGACGTGGTTGGCGACCCACACGTAGAAGCCGAGCCAGATGGCCCCGGTGAAGATGCCCGGCCACGGCAGGAAGTCGTCGTCGGGCGGAGGCGCGATGGTGAAGCCGTCCTCCGGCGCGAGCTCGGGGAACACCGACCACTGGTAGTCGAACTCCCGGAACACGAGGACGAAGATGATGCCGGCCGCCAGGAACAGCAGCACGCCCTGGATGGTGTCGGTGATCATCACCGCCCGCAGCCCACCGAGGATCACGTACACGCCCGCCAGGACGGCGATCGCCACGATGTGCACGAGCAGCGGAACCCCCGGGAACAGCAGGTTCAGCACCAGCGCGCCGGCGATCATGCCTCCGGCGGAGTCGATGAGCATGCCCGTGAGCACCGTGAACCCGGAGAAGGCGTACCGGGAACGCCTGTCGTACCGCCGCTCCAGGAACTCCGGGACGGTGCTGATCTTCGACTGCAGGTAGATCGGCAGGATGAGCACCGCGAAGACCAGCAGGACCAGCGTGGCCATCCACTCGAAGTTCCACACCGCGATGCCGGTGTCGTAGCCGGCTCCGGCCAGCCCCAGGAACTGGGTGCCGGAGAAGTTGGTGACGATGAGCGAGAAGCCCACGAGGGGCCACGCCATGCCACGTCCGGCGAGGAAGTAGTCGTCGGAGTCCGAGGTCCGCCGGGACACCCAGTAGCCGATCCCGATGATCATGACCACGTAGGCGCCGATGACCACGAGGTCCACGGTCGCGAGATCGAACTCCGGCATGGCCTGGCCTCCCCTGCGTCGCGGCGCGCCAGGGTCCAAGGTGGCGGATGAGCGGCTCTGTCGCGACTCGGAACCGGCACGCCTCGGCCGGTCAGCCCGGAGCGAGCAGTTCCACCACCTGGCGGCGGATCTCGAGGTCCTCGCGCGCGGTCACCACCACCGTCCGCACCGGTGCGCCGTCAGCGCTGATGTCGGCGTCCCCGGTCGCCCCGTCGTTGCGGCCGGCGTCCACCGACACCCCCAGGAAGGCGGGAGCGTGCAGGACATCGTCGGGCAGGGATCCTGCCCGGCCGGCGCGGGCCGCTCGTCCACCGAGATCGCCACCCGCCGCACGCTCACGGCTCGACCGGCCGCGGGCGAGGGTGTCCGCGGTGAACTCCCGGCGCCGTCGTCAGCCGGTGAGCTCGGCCATCATGCGGAGGGTCTCGGGGGAACCGCCGACCAGCATCGTGGTGACGAGCGACTCCTCCCAGGCCGCGAGGTCGTCGGCGATCTTGGCCCGCGGCCCCACGAGGGCCACCTTCTCCACCATCGCCAGCGGGACGGCCGCCACCGCCTCGTCCTTCCGGCCGGCCAGGTACAGCTCCTGGATGCGGGCGCAGTCGGCCTCGAAGCCCATCCGGGCGAAGACCTCGTAGTGGAAGTTCACGCCCCGGGCACCCATCCCGCCGACGTAGAGGGCGAGCATCGGCCGCACGCGGTCGGCCGCGGAGTCGACGTCGTCGGCCACCTCCACCTGCACCATGCAGGCGACCTCGAAGTCACCGGCGCCGCGGCGGGCCCCCGGGCGGGCGAAGCCCTCGGCGAGCGACTCCCGGTAGTGCGCGTCGTCGTGCGGCGAGTAGAAGAGCGGGATCCAGCCGTCGGCGATCTCCGCCGCCAGCGCCACGTTCTTGGGCCCCTCGGCCGCCAGCAGGACCGGGATGTCGGGGCGGAACGGGTGCACCGTCGGCCGCAGCGACTTGCCCAGCCCGGTGCCGCCCGGGAACGGGATGCGGTAGTGCTCGCCGTCGTGGCGCACGGGTTGCCGCGCGAACACCTGCCGCAGCACCTCGACGTACTCGCGGGTGCGGGCGAGCGGCCTGGGATAGGGCTGGCCGTACCAGCCCTCCACCACCTGCGGCCCGGAGACGCCCAGGCCCAGGACGAACCGCCCACCGGAGAGGTGGTCCATCGTCAGCGCCGCCATCGCGGTGGCCGTCGGCGTCCGGGCGGACATCTGCACCACCGAGGTGCCGAGCCGCAGCCGGGTGGTGGCACTGCCCAGCCAGGCCAGCGGGGTGAGGGCGTCGGAGCCGTACGCCTCCGCGGTCCACACCGACTCGAAGCCCAGGCGCTCGGCCTCGGCGACCAGCTCGGCCTGGCCCGGCGGCGGCCCGGCCCCCCAGTACCCCAGCGACAGCCCCAGCCTCATCGCGCCCCCTCCTGTCCGGCGTGCCCTGCGTCGGCGGTCGACCGGCGTGGTCGGCCGACGACGAGGCGCGACGTTAGCGCAGCCGGTTGTTGTGCCGGTCACACCCGGCTGATAGACCTGACGCTGTCGTCAAGTTCGGCCGGTGGCGCTGCCGCCGACCATCACCGCCGGGAGTTCCGATGCGCTTCACCGACGAGCACCACGCCTTCCGGAAGCTGGTGCGCGACGTCGTCGACCGGGAGATCGCCCCCCACGTCGACGAGTGGGAGCGGGCGGGCACGTTCCCGGCCCACGAGCTGTTCCCGAAGCTCGGCGAGCTCGGCCTGCTGGGCCTGGAGTACGACCCCGAGTACGGCGGGCAGGGCGCCGACCACCTGTTCAGCGTGATCCTGTGCGAGGAGCTGCACCGGTCGGGGTGTGCCGGCGTGCCCATGGCGATCGGCGTCCAGACCATGATGGCGACGCCGTCCCTGCACGAGTTCGGCAGCGACGAGCTCAAGCGCCGCTACCTGGAACCCGCCATCCGGGGCACCGCCGTCTGCTCCATCGCGGTGACCGAGCCGGGCGCCGGCTCCGACGTCTCCGGGCTGCGCACCCGGGCGGTGCGGGACGGCGACGAGTGGGTGATCAACGGCAGCAAGCTGTACATCACCAACGGCACCCAGGCCGACTGGCTGTGCCTGCTGGCCCGCACCTCCGACGAGGGTGGCCACCGCGGGATGAGCCAGATCATCGTGCCCACCGACACCCCCGGCTTCGCCGTCTCCCGGAAGCTCGACAAGCTGGGCAACCGCTCGTCGGACACCGCCGAGCTGTACTTCGAGGACGTGCGGGTGCCGGTGTCGAACACCATCGGCGCCGTCGGCCGCGGCTTCCAGCAGCAGATGGCGCAGTTCGTCGTCGAGCGCATGTTCGCCGCCTACGGCGCGGTGGGCAGCTGCCGGATGGCGCTGGAGCGCACCCGTGACCACCTGCAGCAGCGCCAGGCCTTCGGCGGGCCGCTGCTGGCCAGCCAGTACATCGCCTTCCGGCTGGCCGAGCTCGCCGCGCAGGTCGACCTGCTGCAGTCGCACAACTACGCGTGCGCGGAGGCCTACCTGAACGGCGAGGACACCACCCGCCAGGCCACGGTGGCCAAGCTGACCGCCGGCCGGCTGCTGCGCGAGGTGGCCGACACCTGCCTGCAGTTCCACGGCGGCATGGGCTACATGGAGGAGACCTGGACCGCCCGGTTCTTCCGGGACAGCCGGCTCGCCTCGATCGGTGGCGGCGCCGACGAGGTGATGCTGCAGGTGCTGGCCCGGATGCAGGGGTTCTCCGCGTGAACGACCGCAGCGCGTTGCTGGACGCGTTGGTGGACGACCTCCTCGCCGAGGGGGCCGACCTCGACGCCCGGGTGGCCCCCCTCGACGACGCCGCGTGGCGCACCCCCACCCCCGCGGCCGGCTGGGACGTCCGCGACACGATCAACCACCTGCGGTTCTTCGACCGGGACGCCCTCCTGGCGGTGACCGATCCCGCCGGGTTCGCCGCCCTGGTCGCCGGCCCGGGCGACGCGGCCGGCGACTACGTCGAGCGGCGCACGGCCGAGGGCCGGGCCACGCCGCCCGCAGAGGTGCTCGCGGACTGGCGGGCCGGCCGTCACACCCTGGCCGACGCGCTGCGGGCGGTCGATCCCGGCGTGCGGGTGCCGTGGTTCGGCCCGCCGATGAGCCCGGCGTCGTTCGTCACCGCCCGGCTCATGGAGACGTGGGCGCACGGCCAGGACGTCGTCGACGCGCTCGGGCAGGACCGCGCGGCCACGCCGCGACTGCGCTCGGTGGCCGAGATCGGCGTCCGCGCCCGGCCGTTCTCCTACGCCGTGAGAGGGCTGCCGGTGCCCGCCCGGCCGGTCCGCGTGGAGCTCACCGGGCCCGGTGGCGAGCGGTGGACGTGGGGGCCGGCGGACGCCGCCGACACCGTCCGCGGCCCGGCGCTGGACTTCTGCCTGCTGGTCACCCAGCGCCGGCACCGCGACGACCTCGCCCTCGACGTCACCGGGCCGGCGGCCGAGGAGTGGATGTCGATCGCGCAGGCCTTCGCCGGTCCGCCCGGCGCGGGCCGGCAGCCGCTGGGCGGTGCGCGGTGACGGCGCCGGTCCGCGTCGCCAACGTCTCCGGCTTCTACGGCGACCGGCACAGCGCCATGCAGGAGATGCTCGCGGGTGGGGACGTCGACGTGCTCACCGGCGACTACCTCGCCGAGCTGACCATGCTGATCCTGGGACGCCAGCGGGCCGAGGACCCGACGGCCGGCTACGCCCGCACCTTCCTCTCCCAGCTCGAGGAGTGCCTGGGCACCGCGCTCGAACGCGGTGTCCGCATCGTCAGCAACGCGGGCGGGCTCAACCCGCAGGGGCTCGCCGCGGCGGTCACCGAGCTCGGCCGACGGCTCGGGGTACCGGTGCGGGTGGCCACGGTCAGCGGCGACGACCTGCTGCCCCGCCTCCCGGACCTGCGCCGGCGTGGCCTGCTCCGGGCGGGCGACACCCCGCCGGGGAACGGCGAGGTCCCCGACGTCCTCACCGCCAACGCCTACCTGGGGTGCCGGGGCATCGTGCGGGCCCTGCAGGCCGGCGCGGACGTCGTCGTCACCGGCCGGGTCACCGACGCCAGCCTCGTCGTCGGCCCGGCGGCCTGGCACCACGGCTGGGGGCCCGACGACCTGGACGCGCTCGCCGGGGCCACCGTCGCGGGGCACGTCCTGGAGTGCGGCGCCCAGGCCACCGGCGGGAACTTCAGCTTCTTCGCCGAGCTTCTCGACGCCGACCCCGCGGCGCTGGACTGCATCGGCTTCCCGCTCGCCGAGATCGCCGCCGACGGCACCTCGGTGATCACCAAGCACCCGGGCACGGGCGGGGCGGTCACCGTGGGGACTGTCACCGAGCAGCTGCTCTACGAGCTCACCGGCAGCGCCTACGGCGGCCCCGACGTCGTCACCCGCTTCGACGATCTCCGGCTGCGGCAGGCCGGCCCCGACCGGGTCGAGATCACCGGCTCCCGCGGGCTGCCCGCCGGGGAGTGGCTCAAGGTGGCCGTCAACCGCCTCGGCGGCTTCCGGAACTCGATGACCCTGCCACTGACCGGTCTCGACATCGAGCGCAAGGCGGAGCTGCTCCGCCGCCAGCTCGCCCCCGCGCTGGCCGGGATCGAGGACGTCACGGTGGCGCTCGCCCGCACGGACTCGCCGGATGCGGCGGTGCAGGAGGAGGCCGCGGCCCTGCTGCACGTCACGGTCAAGGACCGCGACCGGAGGAAGGTGGGCAAGGGCTTCACCGTCCCGGTGATCGAGCTCGGCCTGGCCAGCATCCCGGGCTTCCACGCCACCGCCGCGCCGCCCAGCCCGTCGCCGTACGGGGTCTACTCGGCGGCCTGGGTGCCGGCCGGGGAGGTGCCGCAGGTCGTCGGCCTGCCCGACGGCTCGACGGAGACGCTGACCGCCACCGCTCCCCCGGCACCTCCGACCCTCGCCCCCGCCCCGGTGGGGCCACCACGGTGGGACGACGACGGCCCCACCGTCGCCGCTCCGCTCGGGCGGGTCGCCGGGGCGCGCAGCGGCGACAAGGGCGGGGCAGCGACCCTCGGCGTCTACGCCCGCACCGAGGACGGCTACGCCTGGCTCGCCACGTTCCTCACCCCCGACCGGCTGCGGGCGCTGCTCCCCGAGACCGCCGCCCTCCCGGTCACCCGCGAGTTGCTGCCCGGCCTGCGGGCGGTGCTGTTCCAGCTGCCCGGTCTCCTCGGCGACGGCGTCGCCGCGGGCACCCGGTTCGACCCCCAGGCCAAGGCCGTGGGCGAGTGGCTGCGCGCCCGCGTGGTCGACGTCCCGGCCCGGCTGCTGCCACCGGAGGTGGATTCATGACCCTGCTCGACGAACGCGCCGCGACCAACCGCGCGGCGATGCTCGACCGGCTGGCCGAGCTCGAGGAGCAACGCGGCCGGGCCAACGCCGGCGGCGGCGAGAGCGCCGTGGCCCGGCACCGCGGCCGCGGCAAGCTCACCGTGCGGGAACGGATCGAGCTGCTGCTCGACCGGGACAGCCCCTTCCTGGAGCTCTCCCCCTACGCCGCCTGGGGCACCGACTTCCCGGTCGGCGCGAGCACGGTCACCGGCATCGGCGTCGTCGAGGGCGTGGAGGTGATGATCTCCGCCAACGACCCGACGGTGCGCGGCGGCACGTCCAACCCGTACACGCTGCGCAAGTCGCAGCGCGCGCACGACATCGCCGAGACCAACCGGCTCCCCTTCCTCAGCCTCGTCGAGTCCGGCGGCGCCGACCTGCCCACCCAGTCGGAGATCTTCATCCCGGGCGGCCGTGGCTTCCGCAACCTCACCCGGCTCTCCGCCCAGGGCATCCCCACCGTCGCGCTGGTGTTCGGCAACAGCACCGCCGGGGGCGCCTACGTCCCCGGGATGAGCGACCACGTGGTGATGATCGACGGCCGCAGCAAGGTGTTCCTCGCCGGCCCCCCGCTGGTGAAGATGGCCACCGGCGAGGAGGCCGACGAGGAGTCCCTCGGCGGGGCGTCGATGCACGCCCGGGTCTCCGGCAGCGCCGACCACCTCGCCGTCGACGAGGTCGACGCCATCCGGCTGGGCCGGCAGATCGTGCGCAACCTCAACTGGCGCAAACTGGGCCCGGGCCCCTCACGGCCGGCCGACCCGCCGCTGCACGACCCCGAGGAGCTGCTCGACCTGGCGCCCGCCGACCTGCGGCAGCCGCTGGACCCGCGCGACGTGCTCGCCCGCATCGTCGACGGCAGCCGCTTCGACGAGCACAAGCCCCTGTACGGCACCTCGCTGGTCACCGGCTGGGCGAGCGTGCACGGCTACCCGATCGGCGTGCTCGCCAACGCCCGCGGCGTGCTGTTCCGGCAGGACGCCGAGAAGGCCGCCCAGTTCATCCAGCTGGCCAACCAGACCGACACCCCGCTGCTGTTCCTGCAGAACACCACCGGCTACATGGTCGGGACCGAGTACGAGCAGGACGGCATCATCAAGGCCGGGTCGCAGATGATCAACGCGGTCTCCAACAGCGCGGTCCCGCACATCACCCTCAACATCGGCGCCTCCTACGGAGCCGGCAACTACGGCATGTGCGGCCGCGCCTACGACCCCCGCTTCCTCTTCACCTGGCCCAACGCCAAGAGCGCGGTGATGGGCGCCGCCCAGCTCGCCGGCGTCCTCGACATCGTCGGCCGGGCCAGCGCCCGGGCCCGCGGCCGCGACTACGACGAGGAGGCCGCGGCCGCCATGCGCGCCGCGGTGGAGCAGCAGATCGAGGCGGAGTCGCTGGCCCTGTTCCTCTCCGGGCGGCTCTACGACGACGGCATCATCGACCCCCGCGACACCCGCACCGTCCTCGGGCTGGCGCTCTCGGCGATCTCCAACGCACCGGTCCGAGGGCTGCACGACGGATGGGGGGTGTTCCGGCTGTGAGCCGCACCCTGAGCTGCGTCCTGGTCGCGAACCGGGGCGAGATCGCACGGCGGATCTTCACCACCGCACGCGCCATGGGCCTGCGCACGGTGGCCGTGCACTCCGACGCCGACGCCGACGCGCCGTTCGTCCGCGAGGCGGACGTCGCCGTCCGGCTGCCCGGCAGCACGCCCGCGGAGACCTACCTGCGCGCCGATCTCGTGGTCGAGGCCGCGCTGCGGGCCGGCGCCGACTGCGTCCACCCCGGCTACGGGTTCCTCTCCGAGAACGCCGGCTTCGCCCGCGCGGTGGAGGCGGCGGGGCTGGTGTTCGTCGGCCCCGACCCCGAGGCCGTCGAGGCCATGGGCAGCAAGCTCGCCGCGAAGGAGCTGATGAGCCGCGCCGGGGTGCCCACCCTGCCGAGCGTGGACGCCACGGGCCTGACCGGCGACACCCTGGAGAAGGCCGCCGGCGAGGTGGGCTACCCCCTGCTGGTCAAGGCCTCCTTCGGCGGGGGCGGCCGCGGCATGCGTGCCGTGCGCGGGCCGGACGAACTGGCCGACGCGGTGGCCGGCGCCGGCCGGGAGGCGGCCTCGGCCTTCGGCGACGGCACCGTCTTCCTCGAGCGCCTGGTCGAGCGGCCACGGCACATCGAGGTGCAGGTGTTCGGCGACCGGCACGGCACCACGGTGGCGCTGTTCGAGCGCGAGTGCTCCATCCAGCGCCGGCACCAGAAGGTCGTCGAGGAGGCACCCTCCCCCGCCGTCGGTCCGGAGCTCCGCACCCGGCTGCAGGACGCCGCGGTGGCCGCCGCGCGGGCGATCGGCTATGTCGGCGCCGGCACGGTGGAGTTCCTGCTCGACGAGGCGGGCGAGTTCTTCTTCCTCGAGATGAACACCCGGCTGCAGGTCGAGCACCCGGTCACCGAGGCCGTCACCGGGCTGGACCTGGTCCGCCTCCAGTTCGACGTCGCCGCCGGCCGTCCGCTACCGGCCGCGGCGGTGTCGCCCGCGCTGTCCGGCTCGGCGATCGAGGTGCGGCTCTACGCCGAGGACCCGGCACGCGGCTGGCTGCCGCAGTCGGGGCGGCTCGCCGAGTTCGCGATCCCGGCCGACGCCGCCTTCCGCAGCACCGCCGGGCCCGGCATCCGGGTGGACAGCGGGGTCGAGGCCGGCGGCGAGGTCGGTGTGCACTACGACCCGATGCTGGCCAAGGTCATCGCCTGGGCGCCTGACCGCGACTCGGCCGCGCTGGCCCTGGCCGGGGCGCTGGCCCGGGCGCGGCTGCACGGGCTGACCACCAACCGCGACCTGCTGGTCCGTGTGCTGCGCAGCGAGGCGTTCCTCGCCGGGGAGACCGACACGGCCTTCCTCGACCGGCACGGCCTGGACCGGCTGGCCGCCCCGCTGGTCGACGAGGCCGGCCGGCGCCGGCACGCCGTCGTGGCGGCGCTGGCCGGGGCGGCGCTGCGGCGAGCTGCCGCGCCGGTGCTGGGCGGGCTGCCCTCGGGCTGGCGCAACAACCCCACGGCCCCGCAGCTCACGGTCTTCGACGCCGGCACGGTGCGCTACCGCATCGACCGGTCGGGGGTCACGGCCGACGTCGACGGCGAGCCGGTGCCGCTCACCGTGCTCGGCACAGCGGTTCCGCGCCCCGGCCGGGTCCGCCTGGACGTCGAGGCCGGCGGGCTGCGCAGCACCTACGACGTGCACGCCGACGGCGGCCGCTGGCACGTCGACGGGCCCGAGGGCGGCAGCACGCTGGTCGAGCAGCCCCGGTTCCCGGAGCCGACCGCCGCCGTGCAGCCCGGATCCCTCACCGCCGCCATGCCCGGGACCGTGGTCCGGGTGGCGGTGGCCGAGGGCGAGCAGGTCGCCGCGGGCCAGCTGGTGCTGGTCCTGGAGGCCATGAAGATGGAGCACCCCGTGGTCGCGCCGGCCGACGGGGTGGTCACGCACCTGCACGCCGACGTGGGCCGGCAGGTGGAGACGGGCGCGGTCCTCGCGGTCGTCGGCGAACCCCCCGCACCGCAGACCGAGACCGAAGGGAACAGCCATGCGTCCTGACCTGTCCGGGGTCGACCCCCTGGAGCTCAACCTCGCCACCCGCTTCTCGGTCGGCGACATGCTGACCCGCACCGCCCAGCTGTTCGCCCAGCGCACCGCGATCGTCGACGGCGACGAGGAGATCAGCTACGCCCGGCTGGACGGCGCGGCCGAAGCGTTCGGGCGCGGCCTGCTCGACGCCGGCGTGGGCCACCAGGAGCCGGTCGCCTTCCTGCTGGGCAACTCGTGGCGGTTCGCCGCCAGCTTCTTCGGCTGCGCCAAGGCCGGGCTGGTCGCGCTCCCGGTGAACCTGATGCTGGCGCCGGAGGACATCGGCTGGATCCTGGCCGACTCCGGGACCCGCACCGTCGTCGCCGACCCGCCGTTCCTCCCGCTGCTGGAGGCGGTGCTGCCGGAGCTGCCGCAGATCACCACGGTGATCGTGACCGGTGACCAGGCCCCGGCGTCGGTCGCCGGCCGGGAGGTGCGGCGCTGGGACGACGTCGCCACCGACCCCACCCCGGTCCAGGTGATCGTCGAGGACCGCGACACCCTGCACTGCCTCTACACCTCGGGCACGACGGCCCGGCCCAAGGGCGTGCTCACCAGCCACCTGTCGGTGCACGTGGGCGTGCTGAGCAACGCGCTGCAGACCGGGCACCGGCGGGGGGACGAGTTCTCCGTCCTGCCGATCGTGCTGCCGCTCTTCCACACGACCGCGCTCGACACCCTCCTGCTGCCGATCCTGCTCACCGGCGGCACCGCCGTCCTCCCCCGCGGTTTCGAGCCGGAGGGCTTCCTCGAGGTCGTGGAGCAGCGGCGGGCGACGCACCTGATGCTGCTGCCGATGATGTACGGCGCGCTCCTGGCCTCCGCCGGGATCCGGACCCGCGACCTCTCCTCGGTGCGGCTGTGCATCTACGCCATGGCCCCCATGCCGCAGGAGCGGATCACCGCGATCGCCGCCGCCTTCCCGAACGCCCAGGTGCTGCTCGGCTCGGGGCAGACCGAGTGCGTGCCCGCGACGGTGTTCCAGTGGCCGGCGCACCAGGAGACCAAGGCGGCGTCCTGGGGCCCGTCCACGGTCACCGTCGACACCCGGATCATGGACCCGGCCGGGCAGCTGCTGCCCCCCGGCGAGACCGGCGAGATCGTCTACCGCGGCCCGCACGTGATGAGCGGCTACTGGAACAACCCGGCCGCCAACACCGCCGCGTTCGCGCACGGCTGGTTCCACAGCGGCGACGTCGGCCACCTCGACGACGAAGGTGTCGTCTGGTTCACCGACCGGGTCAAGGACATGGTGAAGACCGGCGGCGAGAACGTCTCCTCGGTCGAGGTGGAGCGGGTGCTGCTGGCGTCGGCGGAGATCGTCGAGGCGGCGGTCATCGGGGTGCCGGACGACCGCTGGGGCGAGGCCGTGACCGCGGTGGTCGTGCCGGCCGACCCGGACGTCGACGCGGTCGCGCTGGCCGAGCGGCTGCTCGCCCACTGCAAGCAGCACCTGGGCGGCTTCCAGGTGCCCAAGCGGATCGAGGTCCGCACGGGGCTGCCGAAGACCGCGACGGGGAAGATCCAGAAGCACGAGCTGCGGGACGAGTTCCGTGCCTGACGGCCGCCTGGTCGGGGTCACCCGGCGAGGGCCGGCCGCCGTGCTGACGCTGGACTCTCCGCACAACCGCAACGCGCTCTCGCGTGCCCTGGTCGAGCAGCTCCACGCCGCGCTGGCTGCGGCCCTGGCCGACGCCGAGGTCCGCGTGGTCGTGCTGACCGGGGCGGGGCCGGTGTTCTGCTCGGGCGCCGACCTGAAGGAGCAGCGGGCCGGCGGAGCTCCCGGCGCGGTCGGCCTGCCAGAGGTGCTGACCCTGCTCCTGACGGGGCCCAAGCCCGTGGTCGCCCGGGTGAACGGGCCGGCGCGGGCCGGCGGCCTCGGGCTGATCGCGGCCTGCGACCTCGCCGTGGGCCCCGCGGGGGCGACCTTCGCCTTCAGCGAGGTCAGGATCGGTGTGGCGCCGGCGATCATCGCCGTCCCCGTCCTGCGGCGGATGGACCCGCGGGCGGCGCGGGAGCTCTTCCTCACCGGCGAGCCGTTCGACGGCGCCCGGGCCGGGGCGGCCGGTCTGCTCGACCGGGTCGTGCCCGACGACCGGCTGGACGCCGCCGTCGACGAGCTGGTGGAGCAGCTCGGCCGCGGCGCCCCGGAGGCGCTCGCGGTCACCAAGCGGCTGCTGCGCGAGCTGCCCGGCGCCGACCTCCAGGACGACTTCCGCCGCATGGCGGAGGTGTCCGCCGAGCGCTTCGCCTCGGCCGAGGCGCGGGAGGGCATCGCCGCGCTGCTGGAGAAGCGCCGACCGGACTGGGCCCTCGGCGCCTGAGCTCAGCCGGGGCGACCGGCCGCGCGGTCCGGCCAGACGGCGGGCGGCAGGCCGATCGCCCCGGCCCAGAGCCGGGTCAGGACCTCCACGGCGGCGTCCTCGTCCAGGTCCTCCACGGGGTCCTGCCACAGGTGCGCGAACGACTCCACCATCGCGCCGAGGGCGCTGGCCGTGGCCCGCGGCGGAAGCGTCCGGTCGGCCAGCCCCAGCTCCTGCAGCCGCAGCAGGCCCTCCATCCCGCGGCGCACGAACGCCTCGCGGACGTCGACGCGCAGCCGCCGGAACTCCTCACGGGTGTCGGCCAGCGAGTCGAGCACCCGGAGGATGCGGGCGTGCCGGGTGACGGCGCCGAGGTAGAGCCGGTTGGCCGCCTCGATCCGCCCGTACGGGTCGTCCGGCGGCAGCCGCGAGCCGACGGTCGTCGCGGCGAACACGTCCTCGACGACGACGGCCACGATCGCCCGGAGCAACGACTCCTTCGAGTCGAACCAGGTGTAGAAGGTGCCGTGCGAGACGCCGGCCCGCTCCGCCACCAGGTCGATCCGGACGTCGGCGAACCCGCGCTCCTCGAACAGCTCGCGCCCGGCCTGCAGCAGGGCGGCCCGCGTCCGCCGGCCCCGGTCGGTGACCGGCAGCTGCTCCTGCTCCGCGCCTGGCATGCCACCTCCGAGAGAACCGGGCCGGAGCAGCCTGCCACACCGTGCCGGCGAGCCGGCGCACGCCGGGGCACCCCGGGCCGTCCGCGGGGCGGCGGGAGGGCACCCGACCCGCGTCGAGCATCATCGACTCCTCCGGCGGGCTGCCCGGCCGCCCTCCCCCGAGCAGATCGCGAGTGAGCATGCACGAGATGTCGTCCGCTGCCCCGGCCGGTACCGACGGGCCGGGGACCAACTGGGCCGGGAACGTCTCCTACCGGGCGGCGCGGCTGCACCGGCCGACCAGCCTCGACGAGCTCCGGGCCGTCGTGGCCGCCGGTGACCGGGTCAAGGCGCTGGGCTCGCGGCACTGCTTCAACGACATCGCCGACACTCCCGCCGACCTGGTGGCCCTCGACGCGCTCCCCGGCGAGGTGGTGGTCGAACCGCGCAGCGACGAGGGCGGCGGCATCGCCTGGATCCCCGGAGGCGCGCGCTACAGCGAGGTGGTGCCCCGACTGGCCGAGCAGGGTTTCGCGCTGCACAACCTCGCCTCCCTGCCGCACATCACCGTCGTGGGCGCCACGGCCACCGGAACCCACGGGTCGGGCAACCGGAACGGCTCGCTCAGCACCGCCGTCGCCGGTCTGGAGCTCGTCCGGTCCGACGGTGAGCTCGAGACGCTGGGGCCCGGGCACCCCGACCTCGCCGGCGCCGTCGTCCACCTCGGCGCGCTCGGGGTGGTGACCCGGATCGCCCTGCGCTTCCAGCCGACCTTCCAGGTCGGCACCACCGTCTTCGTCGGGCTGACCTGGGACCGGCTGTTCGCCGACTTCGACGCGGTGGCCGACGCCGCCTACAGCGTCAGCGTGTTCACCGACTGGCACGAGGTGACGCAGGTGTGGGTGAAGGCGCGCACCGACGAGCACGACGTCGTGCCGGAGGAGTTCTTCGGTGCCCGGGCCGCGACGGAGCCGACGCACATGCTGCCGGGCACCCCGGTCGAGAACCTCACCGATCAGCTCGGCCTACCCGGCGAGTGGCACGAGCGGCTGCCGCACTTCCGCACCGGCTTCACCCCCAGCAACGGCGACGAGCTGCAGAGCGAGTACTTCGTCCCCCGCCGGTACGGGCAGCAGGCCTGCGACGCCCTGCGCTCCCTCGCGCCGAGGATCGCCCCGCTCCTCCAGGTGAGCGAGCTGCGCACCGTGGCGGCGGACGACCTGTGGCTGAGCCCCGCCACCGGCGGGGACGTCCTGGCGGTGCACTTCACCTGGTTGCCCCAGGAAGCGCGGGTCCGCGCGCTGCTGCCCGAGATCGAGGCGGCGCTGCGCCCCTACGGTGCCCGACCGCACTGGGGAAAGCTCTTCACCACCGGTGCCGACGAGCTCGCCTCGCTGTATCCCCGGATGCCCGCGTTCCGCGAGCTGGTCCGCCGCTTCGATCCGCGTGGCGCCTTCCGCAACGACTTCCTGGACCGGACCGTCGCCGCGTTCGGGTGACCGGACGGCGGATCGTCGGGGCGCTCGTCGCTCGACCGGTGACGGGGTCCCCCGCCCGTCGCCCCGGGCGCGGTCAGCCGTGGCCGGCGTCCCGGGCGACGCCGAGGTGGTGCGCGGCGGCCTCGGCCACCAGGACGGCGTCGACGGCCACCGTCACCACCGTGGCGCCCTCCGCGGCGAAGCCGGCCGCCTCCTCGCCGCTGCGGGCGTGGACCCCCACGGGCACGCCGGCCGCCCGCGCCCGGGCGATGATCGAGGACAGCACCGAGCGGAGCTCGCTCCGGTCGTCCTCACCGGTCAGCTGCAGGGCGAGCGCGAGGTCCGCGGGGCCGACGTACAGCCCGTCCAGGCCCTCGACGCCGAGGACCGCGTCGAGGTCGTCCAGCATGGACGCCGTCTCCACCATCGGGATCACCAGCGGCTCGTCGGCACCGCCGGAGAGCCGCCCGATGGACCGCCCGCCGGCGGGCGCGTACCGGCAACCGGCGACGATCTCGCGCGCGTGGCCGGCGTCGCGGACGTTGGGCACGATCACGCCGCGCGCACCCAGGTCCAGCGGCCGCCCGATGTCGGGGAACAGGGAGCTGCGGGTGCGCACCAGCGGCACCGAGCCCGCGGCCGTGACCGCCGCCGCGACGCCCGGGAGCTCGGCCTCGGCCGTGGCCCCGTGCTGCAGGTCGACGACCACGTAGTCGGCGCCGGCGCGCGCCAGCAGCTCACCGGTCACCACCCCGGGCAGCACGCTCCACAGCCCGTGGCAGGCCCGGCCCTCCGACCACCGCCGCCGCAGCTCCGCCTCGCTGCCCACCATCCCGGCCCTCCCCTGTCGTCGACCACCCGATGCCGCCTCGCCGATCCTGCGCGCACGGTGCGACGCCCGCGACCGAGGGGCGGCGCCCCGCGCTGGAACGGCACGTCGAGCCGCACCACCGGACGTCGAGCCGTGCAACGGCGCGGCTCGACGTCCGGTGGCGCGGCTCAACCCGGGGCGACGTCCTCCGGGGAAAACCCTGCTGCCGCGGCGCCGACCGCCACCCGGGCGACCTCGATCCGCCCGGCGCGCGGACCCGGGCGCCAGCTCGGAGCCGTGCAGACGAAGAGGGTGCGGCCGTCGTCCCCGCCCAGCGCGCAGGCGTAGGAGAGCGAGCCGCTGCCCACCTCGACCCGGGCGGTCACCTCTCCCCCGTCGCGCACGCGGAGCACCTCCGGGGTGCGGGCGGTGGCCACCCACACCTGCCCCTCGGCGTCGAGGCAGATGCCGTCCGGGGCGACCCCGGGCAGCTCGGCGAAGACGCGCCGGCCCGACAGCGAGCCGTCCGGCGCGACGTCGAAGGCGGTGAGCCGTGCCCCGTAGGTCTCGGCGACGACGAGGGTGCGGCCGTCGGGGCTGAGCACCATCCCGTTGGGGAAGACGACGTCCCCGGCGGCGACGGAGACCGAGCCGTCGGGGTCGACGCGGACCAGGTCGGTCGCCGCCGGGGCGCCGCCGCCCTCGAGGTCGAAGCCGAAGCTGCTGACGTAGGCGCGACCGGCCGCGTCGACGACCAGGTCGTTGGCCCGGAACCGGGTCACCGCGGTCAGGTCGGCGTGCACCCGGGTGCCGTCACCGCCCACCCGCAGCAGGGCCCGCCGCACCATGGAGACGACCAGCAGGTCACCGCCGGGCAGCCAGCCCAGCCCCGACGGGCTGTCGTCGAGCTCCAGCACCACCTCGGGGCCGCCCTCGAGGGGCATCCGGCGGACCACGCGGTCGTGGAAGTCGGAGAACCACAGCCGGCCCCCGTGCCAGCGCGGGGCCTCCGGGAAGCCGAGGTCGTCGGCGAGCACGGTCGTCGTCGGAGCGGTCACCGGCGGACCGTAGCGCGCCGGCCGTGCGTCAGGCGGGCGGCGCCTCGGCGCCCCGCGGCAGCCGGCCCATCAGGAAGAACTCGGGGTTCGGGGTGATCGCCGCGAAGTGCGCCAGCCGGTTGGAGAGCGCGAAGAAGGAGGTGATCATGCCGACGTCCCAGACGTCGTCCTCGGTCAGCCCGTGCTCGGCGAGACCCGCCAGGTCCTCGGCGGTGACCGCCGCCGGGTCGGCCGCGAGGCGGGTGGCCACCGCGAGCACGGCGTGCATGCGCGGCGACAACGGCGCCTTGCGCCAGTCGACGGCGACGTGGTCGGCGATGTGCGGGTCCTTCGTGCGGATGCGGGCGACGGCGCCGTGCGCGACGACGCAGTACAGGCAGTCGTTGCCGGCGCTGGTGGCGACGACGATCAACTCGCGGTCGGCCTTCGACAGCCCCGGCGTCTCCTTGTCCATCAGCGCGTCGTGCATCGCGAAGAACGCCCGGGCCTCGTCCGGCCGCCAGGCCAGGGCCGCGAAGACGTTGGGCAGGAAGCCGGACTTCTCCTCGACCTCCGCGTAGCGCTCGGCGAGGTCGGGGGGCAGCTCGTCGGCGGACCGGAGCGGGAAGCGGCTGATCGGCATCTCGGTCATCGGCCCACCCTGGCAGCGCGGGCCGCCGGCGTCACCCCGCGGAGGTGACGGCGGCCAGCACCGCCGGGTACGCGGCCTCGGCGGCCGACCGCAGCTCGGCGTCGGTGCGGTCCTGCACCGGGTGCGGCACCAGGACGCAGGGCGCGGGGAAACCCAGCGCCGCGCCCTGCACCCGGGCGGCCTCGGCGAACGCCTCGCTGGCGAGGAAGACCCCGATGACGCCGCGGCGCTCGAGGTCGGCGATGTCGTGCACACTGCACGACGTGCACGAGCCCTAATCGGCCAGTGCCTCGATCACCACCTCGCACTGCTCGGCGATCTCGTGCCGCAGGTCCACCGGTGCGGTGCGGGCGAAGGTCGGCTTGCGGTAGCGGCGCACCACCGCCCCGTCGGCGGCGAGCAGCTCCGCGAGCCGGTCGAGGACGACGTCGCCGCGGGCCTTGCTGATGTCGAGCAGCCCCACGCTGCGGCCGCGCAGCGAGGCGGGGCGGGGCAGCAGCTCGCGGGCGGTCGCCCGCTCCTCGCCGGTCGGGTCCAGGACGGTCCTCATGCGCGCACCTCTCTGGTCACCGGGGCGCTCCCGGTCTCCCCGGCCACCCAGCCACCGATGATCGCGCTGAACAACCCGGCGTCGCCGCCGGCGTGCGCGACCAGCAGGCCACCGGGCCGGAACTTGGGCAGGTCGGCCCCGGCCAGACCGGCCGGCACCCCCTCGGCCATGCCACCGGCACCGCGCACCAACTCGTCGGCGGGCAGGGTGAGCAGGGCCTCGAGCTCGGCGAGCAGCCGCGCGCGGTCCCAGCCGGCGTCACGGAACACCCGGCCGTGCTCGGGCGAGACCACCAGCATCGCGTCGAACGCCATCGGCAGCTTGGGGTGGGCGTTGACGCGCAGGCAGGCGGCGAAGGTGCGGGCCAGCGAGCCGGGGTCGCGGCTGAGCTGGTCGACCACCGGCTGCACGCCCGACCCGGCGAAGACGGTGACGGCGTCACCGGGAACGCCGCGGTCGGCGGCCAGCGGGGTGAACGGGCTGTCGTGCTCGCGCTCGGCGAAGCAGAAGGTGAACTTGCCGGGGTTGCCGAGCGTGGCCCGGTCGACCTCGCCGGGGCGGCCACCACCGACGTTGCGGACCACCAGCTGCAGGGCGCGGCCGATGGTGGCGTTGGCGCGGTTGCCCTGCCCCAGGGCGTTGACCCCGCTGTTCATGCCGATCCGCGCGGCCACCGGCCCGTTCACCACGACCAGCGGCCCGGAGAAGTACGTCGTCGCCAGCAACCCGTGCAGGGCGAACTCCGCGGCGGCGGCGGCCTCCAGGGCGGCCAGCACCACCGGCAGGTGCTCGGGCAGGCACCCGGCCATCACCGCGTTGACGGCCACCTTCTCGACCGTGCACTCGACGAGGTCCGGCGGCACCACTGCCACCACCTCCCCGGGGTCGCGGGTCGTGCCGCGCAGCATCCGCAGCACCCGCTCCGGCGTCGGCGGGACGACGGGGAGCCCGTCGGTCCAGCCGCGGTCGAACAGCGCTTCGTGCTCGTCCTCCAGCTCGGCGAGCTCGACCCGCCGGCTGGCCAGCCCGCTGCCGCCGTACCGGGCCTCCAGCGCGTCGACGCGGGAGGGGTCCACCGAGAGCGATCCGCACCCCGGCCGGTGCTCGGGCAGCCCCGCGCCGAGCTCCTGGACGCCGGTCAGCTGCTGCCACTGCTCCCGGCTCCAGCCCACGACCCGGGCCGTCTCCTCGCCGTCCTGCACCCGCAGCAGCGTGGGCACGGTCTCGATGCCCAGCCGGTAGGAGAGCTCGAGCTCGGTGTCGTCGCCGTCGAACCAGCCCGCGTCGTCCTGGCACCAGACGGCGGCGCCGAGCTGCCGCAGCACCGGCTCGACGAGGACGCAGGTGGGGCAGTCGCGCTTCACCACGGCCACGAGACCGTCGGGAAGCCGCACGCCGCGACCGTACCGAGGTGCCGGTCCCCCGGCCAGATCGCGCGGGGGTCAGTCCGCCCGGGGGCCGAACCGCATGAGGCGGACGGTCTCGGGCAGGGCGGCGAGCCCGGAGAGCAGGTCCGCCGGCAGCGGGGCGTTGACGTCGGTGACCGCGTAACCCAGCTCCCCGCGGGTCGCCAGCACCTGGGCGTCCACGTTGAGGCCGTGCTCGCCGACGAGCGCGTCGACCCGCGCCAGGACGCCAGGGACGTTCCGGTGCAGCAGCGCGAAGCGGTCGGCGGAGGTGCTGTGCAGGACGACCGTGGGCAGGTTGACGCTCAGCGTCGTCGTCCCCGTGGCGGTGTAGTCGACGAGCTTGCCGGCCACGAACCGCCCGATGTCGTGCTGGGCCTCCTGGGTCGAGCCGCCGACGTGCGGGGTGAGGATCACGTTGGGCAGGCCGCGGAGGGCGGAGGTGAACTCGTCCCCCTGCTCGCGCGGCTCGTGCGGGAAGACGTCGACCGCCGCCCCGGCGATGTGCCCGCTCAGGATGTTCTCGCGCAGCGCCTCGTGGTCGACGACGAAGCCGCGGGAGAGGTTGAGGAACAGGCTGCGCGGCCGCATGCGGGCGAACTGCTCGGCGCCGAACATTCCGGCGTTGCCGCCGCGCCCGTCCACGTGCAGGGTGACGGTCTCCGACCGCTCGAGGAGCTCGTCGAGGGTGTCGCAGCGCTGCGCGTTGCCGAGCGCCAGCTTGTCCTCCAGGTCGTAGAAGAGAACCCGCATGCCGAGCGCCTCGGCGAGGACCGAGAGCTGGCTGCCGATGTTCCCGTAGCCGACGATGCCGAGCGTCCGACCGCGGATCTCGTGGCTGCCGGCGGCCGACTTGTCCCAGGTCCCGGCGTGCAGCGCGCGGTCGCGGTCGACCAGCCGCCGGGCCAGGATGATGATCTCGGCGATCGCCATCTCCACCACGCTGCGGGTGTTGGAGAACGGCGCGTTGAACACCGCCACGCCCGCCGCCGCGGCCGCGGGCAGGTCGATCTGGTTGGTGCCGATGCAGAAGGCCCCCAGCGCCACGAGGCCGGGGCGGCGGCGCAGCACCTCGGCGGTCACCTGGGTCTTCGACCGGATGCCCAGCACCTCGACGCCGTCGAGCGCGGCGATCAGGTCCGCCTCGTCCAGGGCGCCGCGCAGGGACTCGACCTCGTAGCCGGCGGCACCGAGGATCTCGGTCGCCACCGGGTCGATGTTCTCCAGCAGCAGCGCTCTGGGCACGTCCGGGACCTCCTCCACCGTGGAACCGCCGGCCCGGTGCGCCGACGCGTCGCCGCGCGTGCGCGACCGGTCCAGTATCCCGGGGGCGCCGATCCGGGCTGCGGCCGGTGCCCCGGAGGTGTCCCGGTGCGCCCCGTGCCGTGCGCTGGTTCACTTCCCGGACGGCCGCATCGCGGCGGACCGGGGGGATGGGAGGCGAGGCGACGTGTGGGCCCAGCGGCTGAGCGGACCGTTCACCTTCGAGCGGGTCGAGGTCGCCGCCCCGCGCGCCGGCGACCTCGCCGCCGGGCAGGTGCTGCTCGCCACGAAGGCCGGCGGGATCTGCGGCAGCGACCTGCCGTTCTTCAAGGGCGCGCCCTTCCTGCACGCCGCGGACCCGGCGGCCCGGGCGACGAGGGCGCCCGGCTTCCCGCTGCACGAGGTCGTCGGCGAGGTCGTCGCGAGCCGGCACCCCGCGCACTCCCCCGGTGACCTGGTCGTCGGCTGGGCATCCGCGTTCGACGGGATCGCCGAGCTGGTCGTCACCGATGGCGAGGGGCTGGCCGGCTACGACCCCGCGCTCGCGCCGACCACGGCCGTGATGCTGCAGCCGCTGGCCTGCGTCCTCTACGCCGCGGAGCAGCTCGGCGACCTGCGGGGGAAGACGGTCGCCGTCGTCGGCCAGGGGCCCATCGGGCTGCTGTTCAGCCACGTGCTCACGCAGCGGGGCGCCGGCCACGTCGTCGGCGTCGACCGCGTGGACCGCAGCGCCGTGGCCGACGTCTTCGGCGTGGACGAGACCGTGATCGCCGGCGCGAGCCTGTGGGCGTCGACCCTCGGTGACGCCGACCGGCCCGCCGTCGTCGTCGAGGCCGTCGGCCACCAGGTGACGACGCTGCAGGACTGCCTGGCCGCCGTCGCACCGGGGGGCGAGCTCCTCTACTTCGGCATCCCCGACGACCCGGTCTACCCGCTGGACATGATCACGTTCCTGCGGAAGAACCTGACCCTGCGCGCCGGGGTCACGCTCGAGCGCGCCCGGGTGCTGCGGGACGCGGGCGCCTACCTCGCCGCGCACCCGGAACTGCGCGACGTCTACGTCAGCGACGTCCACCCGGTCGACGACGCCCAGGCCGCCTTCACGGCGGCGATCCAGCCCCGGGCCGGTCAGTACAAGATCGTGCTCGACACGGCCTGACCGGGCACCTCGCGCCTCGGCGCGGTGGGTCAGCCGTCAGCGCGGGGCTCGCCCGGCGCGGCACCCGTCCGCGACCGCGCGGCCAGCCAGCGCTGCCACTCGGTGCGGTCGCTCGCTCCCGGGGCGGCCGAGAGGGCCACCACGGCGGCGACCGCCAGGACGGCCGCCACCAGCACGACGGTGGCCAGCACCTCCCACTGGAACAGGACGTCGACGGTCATGCTGCCGGGGGCGCGGGTGGGGCTGGGCGCTGCCATGCGCCACGGTGTGCCCCTTCCCGGCCGGCGGTGAACGCCCGCGCGGCCGGAGTCACCCCTGCGGGGGACGTCACGCAGGGCGACGGCCACCGGAGGCGACGGCCGGACCGGGGGCGCACCCCACCCGGGCGGGTGACGGGCCCCGCGGTGGACGAGCGGGTCGCCGCTCCCCCGACCTAGCGTCGGGCGATGGTCACCGGACGAGCACAGGAGTCGGCGGCGGGATGAGCACTGCGATGCAGGACCACAGGGCTGTCGAGGGCGTCGTGAGCGCACCGCCGGCCGAGCGCGCCCGGCCGAACGTCTCCGGCGACCTGCCCACCCTCTTCCGGGCCGCGCCGATGTTCGGCCGGGCGCTGGCCGGCTACGACCGGTTCCAGGTCGACACCTACGTCCAGTGGGCGGAGGACGAGCTCGCCACCGCCGACCGGGAGCGTGAACACCTGCTCGCCCGCTGCCTGCAGACCCAGGCCGCCCTCGACGAGGCCCGTGAGCTGCTCGACCACTCCGCCGGTGGCGGCGAGTTCCTGCGGCTGTCGGACCGGATCGGGTCGATGCTCGCTGCCGCGGCCGACCAGGCCGAGGGCATCACGGCCGAGGCGGGGGCCCTGCGCGCCGCCGCCCGCGCGCAGGCAGCGGAGCTCACGGCCCGCGCGGAGGCCGAGCTGGCGGATGCCCGGGCGCGTGCCGGCGAGACGATCGCCGTCGCCGGGGCGCGGGCCGAGGCGATGGTCGCGGCGGCGCAACGGGTCGTCGACGCCGCCGAGCAGGCCCGCCGGGACGCCGCGGCGGAGGCGGAGGCCCGCGCCGCGGACGCGCGCGCCGTGGAGCAGCGCGCCGCCGACCGGGCCGCCCGGCTCGGGGAGGAGGCCGCGGCCGACGTGGCCCAGCTGCGGCTGCAGGGCCGGGACGAGGTCGTCCGGATGCTGGCGACCGCCCGGGAGGAACGCCGGCGCGCGGACGACGCGGCGGCGGCGCTCCGGGACCGCCAGGACCAGGAGGCCGCCGACCGCCGTGCCGCGCTGCTGGCCGACGTGGCCGAGCTCGAGCGCCGACGGTGCGACCTCGAGACGGAGCTGCGGTGCGCCGCCGGCTCGCTCGCGCTCCCGACGGAGGGCCCGCCGGCCACGGCCGGCGGCCGCCTCCTCCGCCGCACCCGGCAGCGGGGGGCCCGGCGGGACCGCTGACCGCCCGGCGGGGGGCGGCGCCGCCGTCCCCCGCCCTCAGCGCAGGAGCAGGCCGGGCGCCGCGGTGACGGTGATCCCGGTGAGCACGATCGAGGCGAGCGGCAGCACGAGCAGGTAGGGACCGGACGCCTCGTCGTCACGCCTTCCCGGGGGACGGCGCCTGCGCGGCGCAGGCGAACAACCGGACGACCTGCTCGGCCCGGGCGGACAGCAGGGCCGATGCGCCGTCGACCATCGCGTCCAGCTCGCGCGGTCCGTCGGCGATGCTGAAGGCGGCGGACAGGCCGACCGCGTGCACGGCATCCAGCGGGGGCACGACCTGGCCGCACAGCGCCACCGCCGGCACGCCCGCGTTCCGGGCGCGGGTGGCCACCACCGCCACGACCTTGCCGTGGGCGGTCTGCTCGTCCAGGCGCCCCTCGCCGGTGAGCACCAGGTCGGCTGCCTCGAGGGCCCCGGAGAGGCCGGCCACGTCGGCGACGAGCTCGGCGCCCCGCTCGATGCGCCCGCCCAGCGCCGCGACGAGCCCCCCGGCGGTCCCCCCCGCCGCACCGGCACCCGGCAACGCGGCGACGTCGATGCCGTAGGTGCGGTGGAGCACCTCGGCCAGCCGGCGCAGCCCGGCGTCGAGGTGCTCCACCTGCGCGGTGCCGGCACCCTTCTGCGGCCCGAACACGTGCGCGGCGCCGGTGGGGCCGACCATGGGCAGGGTCACGTCGCAGGCCAGGCGCCACCGGGCCGCACGAGCGCCTGGCAGGAGGGAGCCCTCGTCGATCGACGCCAGCCGCACGAGGTCGGCGCCGCCCTCGGCGAGCTCGCGGCCCTCGGCATCGAGGAACCTCATCCCGAGTGCGCGCAGCAGCCCCGTTCCACCATCGGTCATGGCGCTCCCGCCGAGGCAGACGACGATCTCGCGGGCACCCCGGCGAAGGGCATCGGCGGCCAGCTCGCCGGTGCCCCGGGAGCTCGCCCGGCCCGCGTCGGGCGAGGCACCGGCCAGCGCGAGGCCGGAGGCGACGGCGACCTCCACCACGGCGGTGGTCGCATCGCTGCTGAGCCCGTAGTGGGCGGCCACGGGTGCGCCCAGCGGACCGGTCGCCGTCAGCTCCACGCGGGCGCCACCCCAGGCGGCGAGCAGGCAGTCGAGCGTGCCCTCCCCGCCGTCGGCCATCGGGACCTCCCGGACGGTGGCCTGCGGTGCGGCGGCGCGGACGCCGCGCGCCAACGCCCTGCACACGTCGGGGGCGGACGAGGCTCCCTTGAAGGAGTCCGGTGCGAGGACGACGAGCATGCGGCGGAACTCCCCGGTCGGCGGTGGCTGCCAGAGGGACGCTAGCGACCCGCACCACCGGGATCCACGGGCAGAGTGCACGGTGCCGACGCTGCTCCCGGCCGGTGCTCCGGGCAGGCTGCACGGTCCACGGCATGCCGTCGGCATGGGAGCACGCCCGGACCAGCGGCCGGGACGAGCCCGCGCGGCGCCGGAGCCGGGCGGGCGCTCGGCTCAGCCGACCAGCGGGCGGAGGTTCTCGACCCAGACGTCCCAGCCGAGCCGGCCGATCAACGCCGTGACGACCACGAGGAAGACCACGCGGATGAAGCCGCTGCCCCGCGTGGTCGCCGTGCGGGAGCCCAGGTAGCCACCGAGCATGTTGGCCGCACCCATCAGGATCCCGAGGCCCCAGTACACCGCCCCGTACGGCACGAAGAAGACCAGGGCGCCCAGGTTGGTGGCGACGTTGACGATCTTGGCCTTGGCGCTGGCGTGCAGGAAGTCGTAGCCCAGCAGCGACACCAGGGCGAACACGAGGAACGAGCCGGTCCCGGGGCCGAGGACGCCGTCGTAGAACCCGATGGCCACCCCGACCGCCGCAGCGAGGCCGTGGTGCCGTCGCCCGCTGTGCCGCAGCTCCGTCACCTCGCCGAGCGACGGCCGGAGCAGGGTGAAGGCGGCGATGCCGACGAGCGCGACGACGATGACCGGTTTGAACACCGCGGCCGGGAGCGCCGCGGCCACCGACGCCCCCGCGATGCTGCCCACCAGGGCCACGCCGGCCATCGGCAGCGCGGTCCGCAGATCGGGGTGGACCCGGCGGTAGTAGGTGACGGCGCTGGTCGTGGTGCCGAACACCGATGCCAGCTTGTTGGTGGCCAGCGCCTGCACCGGGCTCATCCCCGGGACCAGCAGCAGCGCGGGCAGCTGCACGAGACCGCCGCCCCCGACCACGGCGTCGATCCACCCGGCCGTCAGCGCGGCGACCAGCAGGAGCAGGAGGACGCCACCGGTGAGCCCCTCGGGCAGCAGCCCACCCGGGAGGAGATCTCCCATCCGGCTCCGCACCTCCTCGCCCCCCGGCCCGCCCCGGGCACGCCCCGAGCACGGTAGGTGCCCGCCGGCGCCACCCGTCAGCGGGGGTCCGCGGGTGGCCTCCTTGCCCCGGCGGCGGCCCCCCGCGAGGGTGGGGCCGTGCGCAGACGAACGTTCCTCGCCGCGGCCGGGGCCACCCTGCTGGGGGCCTGCTCCAGCCCGGCCGCCGACCGGTCGGCCACGCCGACCGGTCGCACCGCCCGCACATCCGCGCCGGACACGCCCCCGACGGGCACAGCGGCTCCCACGAGCGCGCCGCCGACCCCGGCGACGGCGGAGGAGGTGCTGGCCCGCTCCACCGTGCCGGTGCTCTGCTTCCACCAGCTCCGCGAGTTCCGCGCCGGCGACAGCGCGTACGCCCGCACGATCATCACCCCGCCGGCGGTCTTCCGGGCGCAGCTGCAGGCGCTGCGCGACGGTGGCCGCACCCCGATCGGCGTGCCGGAGCTCCTGGACCACCTGCAGTTCGGCGCACCGCTCCCCGACCGGCCGGTGGTGCTCACCTTCGACGACGGCTCGGCGACCCACCACTCGGTCGCCCTCCCCGTGCTCCGGGAGTTCGGCTACCCGGCGGCCTTCTTCCCGATGACCGTGGTCCTCGGCAAGCCGGACTGGCTGAGCGCCGAGCAGCTGCGCGACCTCGACCGGGCCGGCATGACCATCGGTGCGCACAGCTGGGACCACCAGCGGGTCGACCGCCTGACCGGCGACGAGTGGGCGACGCAGCTGGACCGGCCGCGCGCCGAGCTGAGCGAGCTCCTCGGGCACCCGGTGGAGGTCCTGGCCTACCCGCACGGGATGTGGTCGCCGGAGGCGCTGCCACGCGTGGCAGCGGCCGGCTACCGGGCGGCGTTCCAGCTGGCCGACCCCCAGGACCCGGCGTACCCGCTGCTGACCATCCGGCGCATCATGCCCCCGCCGACCTGGGACGGCCCCACGCTGCTCGCCCAGCTGGACGCCGCGTTCTGACCGGGGGTCAGCCGCGGCCGGCGGCCGCGTGGAGCAGCTCGGCGATCCCCGGCCGGGCCGCGTGGGCCCCCGCCGTCAGGAACGACTGCTGCACGACCTCGTCCAGCCGGGTCCGCGACATCATGTCGTTGCCCATCACCTGCTGCTCAGCGGGCCCGGGCCGGAAGACGACCGTCGCGACGCCGTCGGCCTCCAGCGCCCGGACCTCGCGCTGCAGCAACCGGTCGGAGTAGCGGCGGGCCGCCGGGAACACGCCGGGCCGCCACCCGGTGGGTCCGCTCATCGGCGCGACCACGATGACGACGTCGAGCCCCTGCCCGCGCAGGACGGCGGCGTTGGTCGGTGAGTGCGCCCCGCCGTCGACGTAGTCGTGCCCCCCGACCGCCACCGGGGCGAAGTAGCCCGGCACCGCGCACGACGCCCCGACGGCGAGGTGCAGCGGCGCCTCCGGCGCACCGGGCCGGCCGAACACGACACGGCGGCCGTCGCGCCGGCGCACCGCGCAGACCCACAGGTCGCGGTCGGGCCATCCCCGGCCGGCCAGCTCCCGGAGCGCCGCCAGCTGCTCCACGACGTCGCGTCGCCCCGGCGCCATGAGCGCCATGCCCGCGGCCAGCGGACGGAACCGCAGCGGCCGGGTGAGCGCCCGCTGCACCATGTGCCGCCCGGGAGGCCGCAACGGGCGGCGCACCAGCTCCCAGGGCCGGAACGGCGCGAGCTCGGGCACCGACGCCTCGGCCACCTGCCGGAGCACGACGTCGTCGCCGGACAGCGGTGCCTTCACCGTCCACGCGGCGAGGTCCTCGGCGGCGACGCCCAGCCGCAGGAGAGCGCCGGTGATCGAGCCGGCCGACGTCCCGACGATCATGTCGGCCGTCCGCGCGTCGAAGCCCACGTCGTGCTGCAGCACGGCCAGCACGCCCGAGTGGTAGGCCTGCCCGACGACACCGCCCCCGCCCAGCACCAGGCCCACGCGCGTCACGGACCCGAGCCTGCCACCCGCCGGGCTCGCGGGCAGGTCGTCCGCCGGCCGGCCTGTGCCGGCTCACCCGTACGAGGTGGCCGGCACCCGCAGGCCGCGGCGGAGCTCAAGGTCGGCCGGGAACGCCCGATGGGACTGCGTCGGCCGAAAGGGGCGCGAGGTGGCATACGACAGCACGAGCACCAGCTCGGGGGGACGGCGCAGCCGGGGTGCCCTCGTGGTGTCCGGCCTGCTGGTCGGGGTGATGGGCGTGCTCGGGCTGGTGTCCACGCACGCGGCCGGCGCGCTCGCCATCGAGCAGCACCGGGAGGACCGCGTCCAGCAGGTGGCGGTCCTCGGTCAGCTGACGGCCCAGACCGTGCGGGACGGCTTCGTGCAGCTGGCGTCGGTCATGACGGTCCAGGAGCAGTCCGGTGTCCCGCCGTTCAGCGCCACGCCCACGGACGGGCCGGCTGCGGAACAGGACGCGGCGCGGATCCGGAAGACCGTCGTCACCTCGGGCGGCGCGATGGACCTCGGTGCCGCCGTCTTCAACACCCGCGGCCAGATCGTGGCGTCCTACGCGCCCACCGGCGACGCCGCCTCCCCCACCGACCCGGGGTTCCAGCCGTTGGTCGCAGCGGTCCGGGATCCGGCAGCCGGCGAGGTCCCGCTGTCCGGGATCGTGACCATCGGCGCCGAGCCCGCCCTCGCGCTGGGCGCCCCGGTGCGGCTGTCCGACGGGAGCAACGGCCTGTTCGTCTGCTTCTGGTCGGCTCGCGAGACCACCACCGAGTACTTCACCGCCGGGGAGGGCGAGGGCTGGATCGTCGACGCCGCCGGGCTCGTCGTCGGCGCCCCGGAGCCGGAGCTGATCGGGGCCCCGCTGCCCTACCCCGAGGTGCTGGCGGCCGCGCGCACCGGCGGCGGGAACGGCATCGTGGACACCGACGAGAGCGGCACCGACCACGTCAGCGCCTGGCAGCGCGTCGACGGCACCAGCTGGCTGGTGTTCAGCGTGCAGACGCGCGAGGCCTTCCAGGGGCACCTGGAGCGGGCCAGCCTGCGCAGCCAACTGCTCGTGCTGGCCCTGCTGCTCACCACCGGCACCGCGCTGGTCGTGCTGAGCCGTCGCCGGGAACAGGCGATGGCGGTGATCGCCTCGACCGACGAGCTCACCCGGATCCACAACCGGCGGGGCTGGTTCGAGCTGGCCGAGCAGGAGCTGGCCCGTGCCGCCCGGGCCGGCGAGACGCGGCTGGCCGTCTTCCTCGACCTCGACGGCCTCAAGCAGGTGAACGACGTCCTGGGTCACGAGGAGGGCGATCGGGCCATCGCCTCGGCCGCGGCGGTGCTGCGGGCGGCGTGCCGGTCCGGCGACGTCCTCGGCCGGCTGGGGGGTGACGAGTTCGTCGTCCTCCTCGGCGACGGCGCGGACGCGGCCACCGCCCGGTCGCGGGTGCAGGACGCGCTCGACTCCTTCAACGCCGGCTCCAGCGCCGCCTTCGAGCTCCGGTTCTCCATCGGCGCCGAGCTGTGGGACCCGCGGGAGCCGTGCTCGGTGGAGGACCTGGTCCGCCGCGCCGACGAGCGGATGTACGCCGACAAGCAGTCGCGCACCGACCGCTACGACAACCTCATCCGCGTTCCGGCGAAGGTCGCGGCGGGCTGACCGGGCCACCTGCCTCCGGCGGGCGGGCGTGACGTCCGGCCGACCACACGCTGCACGGTGTGCAAACTTGCAGTTCGTGCATTGATCGTGCATGCTTCCACGATGTGACCGACGGCTTGCGCGAGCGGAAGAAGCTCGCCACCCGGCTGGCCCTGCACCGGGCCGCCCTCGAACTCGTCGCCGCGCGCGGGCTGGACACCGTGTCGGTCGAGGAGATCGCCGACCGCGCCGAGGTCTCCCCCCGCACCTTCTTCAACTACTTCGCCACGAAGGTCGACGCGGTGGTGGGGCTCGACCCCGCGGACCTCACGAAGGTCGCCTCCGACTTCACCGATCGCCCGGCCGCCGAGACCCCGGTCGAGGCGCTGCGCGCGGTCCACCGGCAGCGGGCGCGGGGGATGGCCGACGAGTCCGCGCTGTGGCCGTTGCGCATGACGGTGATCGACGCCCATCCCCCGCTTCTCCAGCGGCTGGTCGCCGCGTTCGGCGAGTCCGAGCGGGCGCTCGCCGCGGCGATCGCCGAGCGCACCGGCACCCGGGTGGACGCCGACGTCTACCCGACCCTGCTGGCCTCGGTGCAGGCCTGCGCCATGCGGGTGTCGCTGCAGCGGTGGCTGGCCACGGATTTCACCGCCTCGCTGCCCGACCTCGTCGACGAGGCCTGGGACGCCCTCACCGCCGGGCTGCCGGCACCCCCTCGCCCGACCCGCTGACCCGCGCGGACACCGCCGTCCGCACCACCCGCCCTCCCCAGGCGGTCCGACCGCCCGAGTCCACGCTGCCGCCCAGCGCCGTCCTTCCCCGAGGAGCTCCGTTGCCCGCCCCCACCACGGCACCGACCGACGCCGGTGCCCCGCCGATCGTCCTGACCCGGCGGCGGATCAACACGATCTTCGCCGCCCTGCTCGCCGGCATGCTCATGGCCGCCCTCGACCAGACGATCGTCTCGACGGCGATGCCGACCGTCGTCGGCGAGCTGGGCGGGGTCTCCCACATGGCGTGGATGACCACCGCCTACCTGCTGGCCACCACCCTGGTCATGCCGGTCTACGGGAAGTTCGGCGACCTCTGGGGCCGCCGGACCCTGTTCCTCATCGCGATCGGCCTGTTCACCGTCGCGAGCATCGGCGCCGCGCTGTCACCGGACTTCACCTGGCTGGTCGTCTGGCGCGGGGTGCAGGGCCTCGGCGGCGGCGGGCTGATGATCCTGGCCCAGGCGATCATCGCCGACATCGTCCCGGCCCGGGAGCGGGCCAAGTACATGGGCCCGATCGGCGCGCTCTTCGGCCTCTCCGCCGTCGCCGGCCCGCTGGTCGGCGGGTTCTTCACCGACCACCCGGCGTTCGGCTGGGAGTGGGCGTTCTGGATCAACGTGCCGGTCGGCCTGGCGGTGCTCGCCATCGGCTGGTTCGCCCTGACCCTGCCGCGCAAGCGGAGCACGACCCCGGTGGACTACGCGGGCATCCTGGCGCTGTCGGCCGCGACGACGTCCCTGGTGCTGTTCACCGACTTCGGCGGGCGTGACGGCTGGGGATCGTGGCAGGCGCTGTCGCTGCTCGCCGCGCTGGTGGCCGCCACCGCCGTCTTCGTGGCGATCGAGCGCCGCGCCGCCGAGCCGATCATCCCGATGACGCTCTTCCGCAACCCCACCTTCGTGGTCGCCACCGCGCTGGGCCTGGCCGTCGGCCTGGGCATGTTCTCCGCCATCGCGTTCATGCCCACGTTCCTGCAGATGGCCTCCGGGCTGTCCGCGGCGAACTCCGGCCTGCTGATGCTGCCGATGACGGCCGGCATCATCGTCACGATCCAGAGCTCGGCCGTGTACATCGCCAAGAGCGGCCGGTACAAGGTCTTCACCGTCGCCGGCGTCGGCGTGATCACGGCGGCGATGGTGTGGATGACCAGCCTCACCGGCGACACCTCGCTCTGGACGATCGGCGCGATGTTCTTCCTGCTCGGCGCGGGCCTCGGCCTGGTCATGCAGAACGTCGTGCTGGCGGCCCAGAACGCGGTGCCCGCCACCCAGATCGGTACGGCCACCTCGACGAACAACTACTTCCGCGAGGTCGGCGCCACCCTGGGCGTCGCGGTCTTCGGCACGCTGTTCACCAGCCGGCTGGCCGAGAACCTGACGGGAGCGCTGACCACGAACGCCGAGCAGGCGGCCCGCGCCGGCATCATCTCGCCGGACACCCTGGTGCCCGCCGCGGTGGACGCCGCCGGGGAGCCGCTGAGGTCCGCGATCGTCGACGCCTACGCCAGCAGCCTCGCCCCGGTGTTCTGGTACCTGGTGCCGGTCCTGGCCGTCGCGTTCCTGCTGGCGCTGGCGCTGAAGGAGATCCCGCTGTCGGACTTCGCCGGCATGGTCGCGCGCGGCGAGGCGGTCAACTCCGAGGAGGAGCTGGCCGCGCTCTCCGGGCCGGAGGCGGTCGACGAGGTCGTCGTCCTCGACGAGGGCCGCGACGACGACCCGCGCCGGGAGCGGCCGGTCCCGGCGTAGCCAACCCGCGCTCGAGAGGCTTCATCGCCCGGAGACGCACCGGTCCTGGCGATGAAGCCCCCTCGGGTGGTCCCGCATGCTGAGCGGGTGTTCGACTCGACGCACCGACGGCGCAACCCGCTCACCGGCGAGTGGGTCCTCGTCTCCCCGCACCGCACGGCGCGCCCCTGGCAGGGGCAGGCGGAGGACCCGGCGGTGCCCCGGCTGCCCGCCTACGACCCCGGCTGCTACCTCTGCCCGGGCAACGAGCGGGCCGGCGGGCAGCGCACCCCCCGGTACGACGGCACCTTCGTCTTCGACAACGACTTCGCGGCGCTGACCCCGGACGTGCCGGCCGCGGCCACGGACCGATCCGGCCTGCTGGTCGCCGAGAGCGAGCGGGGTGCGTGCCGGGTGATCTGCTACTCGCCCCGGCACGACCTCGCGCTCGGGCAGCTGCCGGAGGACCGGATCCGCGGGGTGGTGGACACCTGGGCAGACCAGTACACCGAGCTCGGCGGGCTGGAGTGGGTCAGCTGGGTGCAGGTGTTCGAGAACCGGGGCGCGGCGATGGGTGCCAGCAATCCGCACCCGCACGGCCAGATCTGGGCGCAGGAACGGCTGCCCACCGAGGCGGTGCGCGAGCTCGCCACCCAGCAGGCCGCCGCCGATGCGGGCCGTTGCCTGCTCTGCGACTACCTGGCCGTCGAGGAGGCCGAGGGCGAGCGCGTCGTCTTCCGCGACGAGCACGTCACCGTGCTGGTCCCCTTCTGGGCGGTCTGGCCGTTCGAGACCCTCGTGCTCCCGCGCGCCCACTGCGGTGCGGTGCCCGACCTCGACGGCGCTCGGCGCGACGCGCTGGCCGGCGCGCTGGGCCGGCTCGCCCGCTGCTACGACGGGCTGTTCGGTGTGCCCTTCCCGTACACGATGGGCCTGCACCAGCGGCCCACCGACGGGCAGGAGCACCCCGGCTGGCACCTGCACGGGCACTTCTACCCGCCCCTGCTGCGCTCGGCGACGGTGCGCAAGTTCATGGTCGGTTACGAGATGCTGGCCCAACCGCAGCGCGACCTCACGCCCGAGAGCGCGGCCGCCCGGCTGCGCGAGGTGACCGCGTGAGCGACGCCGCGGCCCGCGAGACCTTCGCCCGGACGGTGGGGGGCGAGCCCGAACTCGTCGTCCGCTCGCCCGGGCGGGTCAACCTGATCGGCGAGCACACCGACTACAACGACGGCTTCGTGCTCCCCGCCGCCCTGGACCGCGGCACGGTGGTGGCCGCCCGCCGGCGGCGGGACGGCCGGCTGCGCACCACCGCGGTGCGCATGGGGGGCGACGACGAGCGGGCGGTGGCCGACCTGCGGCCGCAGGAGGGCCCCGGGTGGTCGCGCTACGTGGCCGGGGCCGCGGCCGTCCTCCGGGACGAGGGGTACGAGCTGCCGGGCGCGGACCTGGTGATCGACAGCGACCTGCCGATCGGGGCCGGGCTGTCCTCGTCCGCGTCGCTGGAGCTCGGGGTGATGGTCGCGCTGCTGGCGCTGACCGGGGACGCGCTCCCACCGGAGACGCTGGCCCGCCTGGGCCAGCGGGTGGAGAACGACGTCATCGGCGTGCGCACCGGGATCATGGACCAGCTCGCGATCGCCTGCGGCCTGGCCGGCCACGCGGTGCTCGTCGACTGCCGCAGCCTGCGCACCGAGGCGGTCCCCGTGCCGGCCGGGACGGCGATCCTCGTCCTCGACAGCGCCGTCCCGCGCACCCTGGCCGGCTCGGCGTACAACGACCGACGGGCCGAGTGCGAGTCCGCCGTCGCCGTGCTCAGCACCGTCGATCCCGGGCTACGGGCGCTGCGCGACGTCTCCCCCGACCTGCTGGCCGAGCACGCGCACCTCCTCGACGACGTGCAGCTGCGCCGGGCGCGGCACGTCGTCGGGGAGAACGCCCGGGTGCTGGCCGCCGCCGACGCGCTCCGGCGCGGAGACGCGCTCGCCTTCGGGGAGCTCATGGACCGGTCGCACGCCTCGCTGCGCGACGACTACGAGGTGAGCGTGCCGGAGCTGGACGCACTGGTCGACATCGCCCGCGGCACGGCGGGGGTCCTCGGGGCCCGGCTGACCGGCGCCGGTTTCGGGGGGTGCGCGGTGGCGCTGGTCGCGCGCGACTCCGCGGCAGCGGCGGCCGCGGCGATCACCGCCGCCTACCGGTCGGCCACCGGCCGGCCGGGAGAGGCGACGATCTGCACGCCGTCGGACGGCACCGGGGTGGTGTGATCGCCCGGCCGCTTCGAGGGGGCAGCCGCCGCCGCACCGGACGAGGGGAGGTACGTGCGCGCCTCCTGGGTGGCCCGGAGGAGCGCCCGCAGCTCGGCGAGCCCTCCCGTGAGCACCCCGGCGGCACGGACCTGGACCAGAGCGTTGCCGAGGGCCCCTGCTTGGACCGGGCCGGCGACCACCGGCAGGCCGCACGCGTCCGCGGTCAGCTGGCACGGCAACTCGGTGCGGGCGCCCCCGCCGACCAGGTGCACCACCTCGACGTCCCGACCGGAGAGCTCCGCCGCCCGGCGGAGGGTGCGCCGGTAGGCCGGCGCGAGGCTGTCGAGGATGCAGCGCACCGTCTCGGCCCGGCTCGAAGGGACGGTCTGCCCGGTCTCCCGGCAGGCCTCGGCGATGCGCGCCGGCATGTCCCCCGGCGGCAGGAACCGGGCGTCGTCGGGGTCGACGACCGCGGTGAAGGCCGGCACCCGGGCCGCCGCGGCGAGCAGGTCGGCCAGGTCCTCGGGGCGGCCGGCGGCCGTCCCGAGCGCAACGACGCCTGCGGCAGCCACAGCCCATCACGTTGCGCAGGTGGGGCACGGTGCCGTCGACCCCGCAGCCGGTCGGCGACGCCCCACGCCCCGTGCTCGCCGTCCTCGCCGGCTGACCAGGCGACCCGTCCGGGGCTCACCGGGGGGCCGGCACGTCAACCGGCGACCTCGCCCAGCAGGTAGCGCACCGCCGTCTCCCCCAGGTCGGCGACGAACGCCTCGTCGTCGACCGGCGCGGGCGAGGCGAAGCCAGGACCGTAGGCGACCCGGATGATCGAGGCGGCGAACACCGTCCCGAAGCAGGAGCGGACGGCGGCCTCCGGCTCGGCGTGCCGGACGGCACCGCGCTCCCGCAGCACCACGCGCGCGAAGGCGCTGCCCAGCTCCTGGCTGTAGCGGGACCCGCGACGTTGCACCTCCGCATGCGCGGCCGAGACCAGGACCACTGCGCGGAGGAATCGCTGGTGGCGCAGCGAGATGCTCACCATCTCCGCCACGGCGCTCCGCACGAGCTGCGCCGGGGGCAACCCCGCCCAGCGCGGACCGTCCGCGAACACCTCCTGGTCGGCCCGCAGCCGGGCGATGCCGTGCTCGTAGACGGCGAGGAACAGGGCGTCCTTGCTGGTCGTGCGGGCGTACAGAGCGGTCGGCGCCACCTGGGCCCGTGCGCACACCGCCGCGATCGTGAACCCGTCGTAGCCGGTGTCCTCGAGCAGCGCGACGCCGGCGTCGAGGACCCGCGCCCACGTCTCCCGGCTCCGGCGCTGTTGCGGCAGCCGGACGCCGAGGTCGGGGGGAGGGAGGTCGTCCACGCGTGCATCCTCCCCGCTCCGGACGTCTTGACAGGACTGTGACGCGCACTACTGTCTGCCACCAACGGTAGCGAGCGCTACCGTTCTGACCACGACGAGGTGTGCCGTGCCCCTTCCTCCCTCCCCCGTCCCGCGCGGCCGGGTCGCCGTCCTCGGCGCCGGCCCGGCCGGCATGGCCGCCGCCCTCGGCGCTCTCGCCGCCGGGCACGACGTCGTCGTCTACGAGCGCTACCGGGAGGCCCGCCCGGCGGGCAACATCCTCAACCTGTGGCCGCCGCCGCTGAAGGCGCTGCGGGCGCTCGGGGTGGACACCGACGACCTGGGCGCCCCCACCGACTCCGAGTTCCACAACCTGCGCGGGCACGTGAGGGTGCGCGTGAAGCTGGACGAGGACGTCAAGCGGGAGTTCGGCGGCGGGTTCATCGGCCTGCTCCGCCCGGAGCTGTACGAGCGGATGCTCGCCGCCATCCCGCCGGGCGTGCTCCGCTTCGGGCAGCAGGTGGACCGGATCGAGCAGGACGAGCGCACCGTGACCCTGCACTTCGCCGACGGCACGACTGCCGAGCACGACCTCCTCGTCGGCGCCGACGGCATCGACTCGCTCGTCCGGCGCACGCTGTGGGGCGATGCACCCAAGCGTGAGCACCGGCTGCACATCTTCGGCGGCTTCACCTTCGCCGAGACCGGAGGCACCCGGCCGAACACCTGCGTCCTCACCCACAGCGCGGTGACCCAGGGCAGCTGGACCTCGATCCGCCACAAGGGCCGCGACGGCCACCAGTGGTGGGTGCTCACGGCGACCGACCCCGACGCCCCGGCACCGGCCGATCTCAAGACCACCGCCACCGAGCTCGCCTCCGGGTTCCCCGCTCCCCTGCCCGGGCTGATCGCGGCGACCGAGCCGGAGGACGTGCAGCGCTGGGTGCTGCGCGACCGCCCCGCCTTGAAGCAGTGGTCCAGGGGCCGCGCCACGCTGGTCGGCGACGCGGCCCACCCGACCTCGCCCTACGCCGCCTACGGCGCCGGGATGTCCATCGAGGACGGCTACTTCCTCGGCCGGGCGCTGCGCGGCGTCGATCTCACCGACCCCGTCGCCGTCTCCCGCGCGTTGCAGTCCTACGAGGACCCGCGCAAGCCCCACACCGCCAGGCAGGTCCAGCAGGCCTACCTGCTCGGCAAGGTGTTCCACCACGCGCCTGCGCCGCTGCGTCCGCTCCGCGATTTCCTGTTCGACCACACTCCGTTCCTGCAGAAGGTCGCCGGCGACACGAACCCTCGCGAGATCAACCAGCAGCTCGCCCTGATGGAGGACTGACCGTGCTGATCGTCCTGTCCAGCGCCGAGGCAGCCCCCGGGCGCCGCGACGAGTTGGTCGCGGCGGCTCGGGCCGTCGCCGCGGCCACCCGCGCCGACGCCGGGTGCGTGACCTACGACTTCGCCGTCGATCTCGACGATCCCGACCGCGTCCTCGGGGTGGAGATCTGGACCGACCGCGCGGCGCTGGATCGGCACATGGCGCACGAGCACACCCGCGACTTCCTGCGGAGGGTCCCGGAACTGGTGACCGGCGAGCCGGAGATGACCTTCCACGACGTCCCCTAGGCGCGGGCACGCCGCCCCTGGTCCACGGCCGAGGGCGGCCGGTCCGGCGAAGGGTGCCTAGCCTCGGTGCGTGCCCTTCACCCTTCCCGACGCCCACCTCCTCGCCCTGGAGGTGCACGAGGGCCAGGTGGACGAGGACGGCCGCGACCACTACCTGGCGCAGCTGCGGCCGCTCGCCGAGGCGCTCCGGCCCTTCGGCCCCGAAGCCGAGATGGCCGGCGTGCTCAAGGACGTCGTGGCGGGCACCCGCGACCACCCCGACCCGGCCCGCCGGTACGACCTCGACCGGTTGCGGGCGCTCGGGGTGCCGGGCGTGGTGGTGGAGGCGATCGACGCGGGCACCCCGCGCCCGGGCGAGCCGTACCTGTCCGGATTCGTCCGCCGGGTGGCCGCCCACCCGCTCGCCCGCCTGGTGAAGCTGGTGGAGAACAAGGCCGACCTCGCCGCCACCGAGGGTCTGGCGCGGACCGACCCGGACCGGGCGCGCACCCTCCGCGAGGGCCGTTACCGCCCGGTCCGCCGGATGCTCCTGGCCGCCGAGGCCGCCGACCGGGTGCACGGCCACCGCATCCTCGTCTGACCGTGCGCCGGGGCGGGTCGTGGTGGTGCCGCCCCGTGCCGGCACCACCACGCGCCGGCCCGACCGGCGGGGCGGGCATCAGCCCGCGGCCGCCCCCAGGGCGGACGACAGCTCCGCGCACAGCTCGGCGAGGGCCTGCGGTGCGCTGCGGCAGAGCCTCGGGAAGGCCAGGTACCCGTGGGGCATCCCGACGTAGGTCGTCGCCCGTACGGGCACCCCGGCGGCCCGGAGCGCATCGGCGTAGCGCAGCCCGTCGTCGCGGATCGGGTCGTGCTCGGCGACCTGCACCAGCGCCGGCGGCAGGCCGCCGTGGTCGGCGGCGAGCAGCGGCGAGACGTACGGGTGCGCACGGTCCCGGTCGCCCAGGTAGTGCGCGCGGTAGGCCTCCATGTCGCGCCGGGTGAGGACGGGGGCATCGGCGTTCTCGGCGATGGAGGCGCTGCCGAACGTCAGGTCGGTCGCCGGGTAGAGCAGCGCCTGGACGGCGATCGCCGGCCCGGACCGGTCGCGGGACATGAGCGCGACGACCGCGGCCAGGTTCCCCCCGGCGCTGTCGCCCATGACCGCCAGCCGGCCCGGATCGGCCCCCAGCTCGCCGGCGCGGGCGGCGACGTCGACCAGCGCCGCGTAGCAGTCCTCGGGCGCGGCGGGCCACGGGTGCGCCGGCGCGAGGCGGTAGTCGATCGACACCACGACGGCGCCCACGGTCGCGGCCACGTTGCTGCACAGCCAGTCGGCCTGGTCGAGCGAGCCGAGCACCCAGCCGCCCCCGTGGAAGTTGACCACGAGCGGCAGCGGCCCGCCGCCGGCGCCGCGGGGGCGGTAGACGCGCATCGCCAGCGGGCCTGCCGCGCCGGCGGTGACGGCGTCCTGCAGGGTCACCCCCGGCGCCACCCCGCCCAGGAGCAGGTCGGTCACGGGGTTGTGCCCGGGCGAGCGCTGCTGGACGCGAGCGAGCCGCTCGTCGTCCAGGGTGGCGACCGACCCCAGCCGCAGCGCCCGCCCGAGCAGCCGCACCCGCAGGTCGAGGCGGGCCACGTCAGCGCCCGAGGATGCCGAGGTCGACCGGCAGCTGGACGCCGGTCACGTGCCGCGCCTCGTCCGAGGCCAGCCAGGCCACCGCATGCGCGATGTCCTCGGGCTGGGAGATGGGGTCCGGCAGCGCGCCCATCAGCATGGGGGCCAGCGTTGTGGCGTACTGCTGCGCGAGCTCGAACATCTCCGCAGGCTGCATGCCGGTGGCCACCCCGTGCGGGTGCACGGTGTTGACCCGGATGCCGTGCTGCCCGAGCTCGTTGGCCATCGTCTTCGCCAGTCCGACGATGCCGTGCTTGCTGGCCGCGTAGTCCGCGAGGAACGGCAGGCCGCGCAGGCCGGCCACCGAGCTGATCACGATGATCGAGCCGCCGGCGCCCTGCTCGAGCAGCACCGGCACGGTCGCCTTCATCGTGAAGAAGGTGCCCGTGAGGTTCGTGTCGATCGTCTCCTGCCACTTCTCGACCGTGATCTCCCAGGACATCGAGCCGGAGCAGATCCCGGCGTTGGCGACGACGACGTCGAGGCGGCCGAGCTCCGCCACTCCGTCGCGGACCACCGCCGTCTGCCCGTCGAGGTCCCGGACGTCGACCTTGCGGGCCAGGATCCGCCGCCCCTGCGCCTCGACCAGGCGGGCGGTCTCGGCGAGGTCCTCCTCGGTGGGGCCGGCGTAGGACGTGGTCTTCGCCGTCTCGCAGTTGTCGATCGCGATGATGTCGGCGCCCTCGGCCGCGAGCCGGACCGCGTGAGCGCGGCCCTGGCCGCGGGCGGCGCCGGTGACGTAGGCGACCTTGCCGGCGAGCCGGCCGGACGTGCTGGTGGTCACGCATCTCTCCTGGGGTGAGGGGAACCGGCGCGCGTCCGCGTGCCGGGAGGGTGGGGGCCGGGCTCAGGCGGGCCGGCGGGCCATGTGCCGGGCGGCGCGCAGCCCGAAGACGGTGGCGGGGCCGATGGTCGAGCCCGGGCCGGGATAGGTCCGGCCCATGACGGAGGCGGAGTTGTTGCCCGCGGAGTACAGGCCCTCGATGACCGAGCCGTCCTTGCGCAGCGCCCGGCCGTCGGCGTCGGTGACCACACCGCCCTTGGTGCCGAGGTCACCGATGACCACGCGGAACGCGGTGAACGGGCCCTTCTCCAGGGGACCGAGGCAGGGGTTGGGGCGCACGGTCGGGTCGCCGTAGTAGCGGTCGTAGGCGGAGTTGCCCCGCCCGAAGTCGCCGTCGACCCCGGCGCGGGCGAAACCGTTGAACCGCTGGACGGTCGCCTGCAGCCGGGCCGGCTCCATGCCCAGCCGCTCGGCCAGCTGCGGGATGCTCCCCGCCTTGACCATGATCCCGGCCTCGCGCATCGCCTTGTTCGCCCGCGGGTCCAGGGCGAACGTCCGCAGGTACCGGCGGGCGTGCCGGGCATCGGCGATGAGCCAGAACGGGCCGTCCGAGCCGCGCTCGAGCATGTGGTGGCCGAGGTCGACGTAGGACTCCGACTCGTTGGCGAAGCGGTCGCCGCCGGCGTCGGTCATCAGCGAGTAGGGCATCGACCGCTCCCCCACGATGAACGCCGGAGCGTGCCCGGCGGGGGCCGCGACCGACGCACCCCACCAGGCCTCGTCCATGAGTTCCAGGGCCGCCCCCGCGCGCTGCGCGATCTCGATCGGGCCACCGACGTTGCCGGGGTTGCCCGACGGCGCCCCGTCGATGCCGTGGTGCTTCTGCCGCCAGTCGCGGTTGTGCTCGAACCCGCCGCCGGCCAGCATCACGCCGCGCAGGGCCCGGATGCGCACCTCGCGACCGTTGCGGCGGAGCCGCACGCCCACGACGCGCTCGCCGTCGAGGACCAGGTCCTCCAGCGGAGCCTCCAGCCAGAGCGGCACCTTGCCGTCGACCACGACGGCCTTGCAGAAGGAGGTGGCCAGAGCGACGCCGATCCCGACCACCCGCTGCCCGCGGGCGACACCACCGAGCGCGCGGAACACGAACCGCGCGCCGCGCACGAAGCCACCCGGGGTGGACCAGGCCCGGCCCAGCAGCCAGACGTCGTCGGTCTTCACCGGGAGCGGCACCGCGTTGCGCAGGGTCGACCACCAGTCGCCGATCTGCTTGGAGTCCAGCGGCTCGGCCTCGAGCGAGCGGCCGATCTTGCCGCCGGGGAGCTCCGGGTAGTAGTCGGGGTAGTCCTTCGCCCGAGCGAGGGTGATGCCGTGCCGCTCGGCCGTCGTCACGAAGTCGGCGACCCCGTCGACGAACGCCTCCTTGCGCTCCCGCGCCATGGCGCGCCCCTCGTCCCCGACCGTCGCCTCCAGGTACGTGAGCGCCTCCTCCCGGGAGTCACCGGCGCCGGCGCGGCGCATGAGCGGGTTGTCCGGCAGCCACATGCCTCCCCCGGACATCGCGGTGCTCCCGCCCCACTTCTCGGTGCCCTCGAGCAGCAGCACGCTGAGCCCCTCGTCCAGGGCGCCCAGCGCGGTGGCGAAGCCGGCGCCGCCGGTACCGACCACGACGACGTCGTAGGTCTCGTCGAACTGCTCCACGCTCGCGGTCACGGTGCCCTCCTCGCCGGTCAACCGGACAGGGTTGTCCGGATGGCTAAGGTGTGAGCATGGCCACGTCGGGTGGGAGAGTCAACCGGGGCCCGGCTGCGGCCACGGACAACCGGCGGGCGATCCTCCAGGCGGCCCGCCGGGTCATGGCCGCGGGTGGCTACCGGGTGCCGCTGAGCGCGATCGCCCGCGAGGCGGGCGTGGGGCAGGGCGTGCTCTACCGGCACTTCCCGACGCGGCTGGATCTCGCGTTCGCCGTCTTCGAGGACAACTTCGCCGAGCTCGAGGCGATCGCCGCCGATCCCGACGCCGGCGCCCTCGGCCGGCTGTGGAGCTGCCTGGTGGACCAGGCCATCGGGACGACGGCCTTCGTCGAGATGGTCGTCGACGCCCGCCGGAACCTGCCCGAGTACGACGGGGCGGAACGGCTGCTCGGGCTGGTGGAGGCCGCCCTGCGCCCCGCCCGCGACGCCGGGGCGGTGCCCCGGGAGGTCGCCGCCGACGACGTGCTGCTCGCCCTCCGGATGACCTTCGGGGTGGTCGTGACCGCCGCGACTCCGGACGCGGTCCGGCCCGCCGTCGACCGGGCCCTGGCGCTGCTGGACCCGCCGTGGGCCCGGCCGGGCACCGGGGTCTAGCCGGTGAAGGCCTGGATCTCGGCGAGCCGGGAGGGGGTCACCGTCTTCAGCCGGGCGACGGCGCGCGCCAGCGGGACCAGCTCGATCTCCGTCCCCCGCAGCGCCACCATCTGACCGGTGCGGCCCTCGTGCGCGGCGATGGTGGCGTGCAGGCCGAAACGGGTGGCCAGCACGCGGTCGAACGACGTCGGCGTCCCACCGCGCTGGACGTGCCCCAGCACGGTGGCCCGCACCTCCTTGCCGGTGCGCCGCTCGAGCTCCTCCCCCAGCTGCTGGGTGACGCCGGTGAACCGGCGGTGGCCGAACTCGTCGACGCCGCCGCGGCGGAACGCCATCTGGCCGGGCAGCGGCTCGGCGCCCTCGGCGACGACGCCGATGACGTGCGAATCCCCCCGGGCGAACCGCTCGCAGACCAGCCGGACGACCTCGTCGACGTCGAAGGGCTCCTCGGGCACCAGGGTGAGGTGGGCGCCGGCGGCCAGTCCGGCGTGCAGCGCGATCCACCCGGCGTGCCGGCCCATCACCTCGACCAGCAGCACGCGCTGGTGGGACTCGGCGGTCGTGTGCAGCCGGTCGATGAGCTCGGTGGCGATGCTGACCGCGGTGTCGAACCCGAACGTCAGATCGGTGCCGTCGATGTCGTTGTCGATCGTCTTGGGGATGCCCACGACCGGCACGCCGGCCTCCGACAGCACGTGCGCCGCGGTCAGGGTGCCCTCCCCGCCGATGGGGATCAGCACGTCGACCCCGTGCTCGTCCAGCGTGCCGATCATCTCCTCGATGCCGGCGTGCAGCTTCTCCGGTGCGACGCGGGCCGAGCCGAGCGTCGTGCCACCGCGGGTGAGCAGGCCGTCGACCGCCGCCACGTCCAGCGGCGTCCAGCGGTTCTCCAGCAGGCCGCGCCAGCCGTCGCGGAAGCCGATCACCTCGCTGCCGTAGTGGGCACCGGCGGTGCGCACCACCGAACGGATGACGGCGTTGAGGCCGGGGCAGTCCCCGCCTCCGGTCAGGATTCCGATGCGCACCGGCTGGCTCCTCGCGCTCGTGGGCCGGGTTCACCCGACCATACGTCATGACGTCTTGACGACCGCCCGTCGACGCGCGGGGTTCGTCAGATCCGTCGGCGCGGCGCGCCTGCCGGTCACCGCTCGGGGCGGAAGGGGTTCCGGCCGGGTCGGAACAGCGTCTCCTGGGTGAAGCTCGCGGCGAGCACGCCACCGGCCGTGCTGATCGATCCGGTGTACCAGCCCCGCCCGCCGGACACGGTGCGCGGAACCATGTCCATGAGCACCCACTCGTCCAGCGGGGCGTGGCGGTGGAACCAGACGGCGTGGTCGAGGCTCGGGCCGGGTGCGGCCTCGTCGTCGGGCAGCGCCGACAGCCCGGTCCCGATGTCGGAGAGGTAGGTCAGCACGCAGGCGTGCACCAGCCGGTCCCCCGGCAGCGGCACCGTGGACCGCGCCCAGAACCGGGTCGGCCAGTGCGCGTCCGGGAAGGGCTGCGGCGGCCGGCGGCCCTCCACGGAGAACAGCCGGGGCAGCTCGAAGGCCGGCAGCCCGTCCGGCGGCTCGACGGCGGGGGTCGGCTGCACCTGCTGATCCGGGCCCGGACCGGGCACCGAGAAGGAGGCCGACATGCTGAAGACGACCTCGCCGCCCTGGAGGGCGACCACCCGCCGGGCCGAGAACGAGCCGCCGTCGCGGTCGCGGTCGACGCGGAAGATCGTCGGGCGCGCGGCATCACCGCTGCGCAGGAAGTAGCCGTGCAGCGAGTGCGGGAGGCGGTCGGCCGCCACCGTGCGGCCGGCCGCGTACAGCGCCTGCGCGGCCACCTGCCCGCCGTACAGCGGGAACGGATCGGCGAACAGCAGGGTGCTCCGGTAGAGATCGCGGTCGATCTCCTCCAGGGCCAGGACGTCGAGGACCGTCGGCCCCGCCACCGGGCTTCGGTCGGGATCGGCAGCCACGGTCTCCACGCAGGGCACCCTAACCGGGTGCCCGGACCGGGTTAGGGTGCCCTCTGTACCGTCGCCAGTCGTGATGAGCGAGCCACGGAACGGCGACGGACGACCGCCCCGCAAGCGGACCCCCCGGATCGGCGAGGTGGTCCGGACCTCGTGGATCACCCCGCACATGGTCCGCGTCGTGCTCGGCGGCGAGGGGTTGGCCGGCTTTCCCGACGGTGAGTTCACCGACCGCTACGTCAAGCTGCTCTTCCCGCCCGCGGACGCGTCCTACGCCGTTCCGTACGACGTCGAGCAGGTGCGTGCCGAGCTGCCCGCCGACCAGTGGCCGGTCACCCGCACGTACACGGTGCGCGCGTGGGACGCCGCCGCGGGTGAGCTGACCATCGACTTCGTCCACCACGGTGACGAGGGGCTCGCCGGCCCCTGGGCCGCCGCGGCCCGGCCCGGTGACCGGATCCAGTTCATGGGGCCGGGCGGCGCCTACGCGCCCCGTCCGGACGCCGACTGGCACCTGATCGCCGGCGACGAGGCCGCGCTCCCCGCGATCGCCGCGACCCTCGACCGGCTGCCCGCCGGCGCACGGGCGCTGGTGTTCGTCGAGGTGGCCGGGCCCGAGGAGGAGCAGACCGAGATCACCGTCGGCCCGGGCGTGGAGCTGCGCTGGCTGCACCGGGACGGCGCCGAGCCCGGTGCGCTGCTGGTGGATGCCGTGCGGGCGGTGCCGCTGCCGCCCGGGAGCGGGCACGTGTTCGTGCACGGCGAGGCCCACGCCGTGCGGGAGCTGCGCCGGCACCTGCGGGCCGTCCGGGGCCTGGACCCGGAGTGGACGTCGATCTCCGGCTACTGGCGACGCGGCGACACCGAGGACCGCTGGCAGTCGGGCAAGCGCGAGTGGAACGCCGCCCTCGAGGCCGAGGACGCCGCCGTCCGGTGATCCGGGCAGGCACCGGACGGCCGGCGAACCGTCACACGAACGTCGTGCCTGGCCGGCCGGCCGGCGGGTAGGCGGACGACATGGACTCCCCTTCGCAGCTCTCCACCGCGACCCGTGACGAGCTCCTGCGCCTGGCCCGCGAGCACGCGATCCCCGGCCGCGGCAGGATGGCCAAGGACCAGCTGGTCGCCGAGCTGCGGAAGCGGATGGCCCCGCCGGACGAGGCCGACCGCCCCGGGCCCGGCCGGCGGCGGATCAGCTCCCGGGTCGACGCCTTCCGCCGGCTCGCCGAGGCCCGGGCGGCCGGTGAGATGGTGCCGATCCCGCGCATGCTGTCAGGGAACGACCGCCGGATACACGTCCGCGAGACGGTGCGCGAGGACCACGAGACCCGCATCGCCAGCCGCGACGTCGAGGCGCAGGCGAAGTTCGACAAGCTGGCCCGGTCGGTCTTCCACTTCTTCCGCGGCACCGCGCTGCTCTTCTACCGGGACCTGGCCGGTGAGGACGCCCGGCTGCCCACCGTGCTCGCCCTCGGTGACGTGCACCCGGGCAACTTCGGGGTGATGCCGAGCGGGGACAACGTCCCGATCTTCGGGGTGAACGACTTCGACGACGCCTACTACGCGCCGTTCACCTGGGACCTCAAGCGCGGCGCCGTCGGCTTCCTGCTCGCCACGGCGGAGGAGGGTGGCCTCGGGGCCAAGAGGCAGCGCGCCGTCGCCCGACGGTTCGTCGGGGGCTACGTCGCCGGGATCGCCTCCTACGCCGCCGAGGGCACCGAGGACTCCGAGCAGCTCCGGCTGGACAACTCCCCGAAACTGATCAAGAAGCTGATCGACGCCGCGCTGGAGGGCACCCGCGCGGACTGGCTGGCCGGCCTGCTCGACGAGTCCCGCAGCGGCTTCCGCACGGACGAGGAACTGGTCCCGGTGAGCAGCCGCCGGGACGAGTTCCAGGAGATCATCGACCGCTTCGTCGCCGACAACGAGGTGCCGGTGCCCGACCGGGCCCGCGGGATGCGCGTGAAGGACGTCGCCGAGCGCAAGGGTGCGGGTACGGCGTCCCTGGGCCTCACCCGGTTCTACGTGCTGATCGAGGGGCCGCGCGCCAACGGCACCGACGATCTGCTCCTGGAGTGCAAGCAGGCCCGTCGATCGGCCCTGGCGGATCTCGTCCCTCCATCGGACTACGTGGTGGACGGCCAGGCCGACCGGATCCGGCACGCCCAGCGCGCGCACCTGGTCAACGGCGACGTCTTCTACGGCAGCGTGGACATCGAGGGCCGCAGCTTCATGGTCCGCGAGCGCGCGCCGTTTCGGGAATCGATCGACCTGGATGAGCTCTCGGAGCGCCAGTGGAAGGACTACGCGGAGATCTGCGGCCGGGTGCTGGCGCACACCCACGCGATGTCGGACGAGACCGGGATCGTCGACTACGACGTCGAGCCGGCGATCCTGGATGCGATCGGCAGCCGGGACCTCTTCGTCGACGACGTCCTGCGGTGCGCCGAGGAGGCGGCCGCCCGGGTGCGCCGGGACCACGCGCACTTCGCCGCCGACCACGCGCTGGGCGCCTTCCGCAACGTCGACGTCGTCTACCGCTGAGCACCCAGCGGGCGGCGCGTCGGGCCGCTCGGCCACCGCCGTGCGCGCACCCGCCGCCCGGCGCCGGGACAGCCGCCCGGTCGTCGACGCCGCGGCCCGGGGAAGCGGTGCTCTCACCCGCCACGCGACGGGTCAGCCGGCCCGGGCCCCGCGGTGGCGGCCCAGGTAGTGCGACAGCCCGACGGCGACCAGCAGCGCCGCCCCGTTGAACACCGGGCTGGCCCACGCGCTGGCCCCGGAGAGGGTCAGCCCGCTGACCGCCACCGAGACGAACAGCACCCCGATGATCGTGCCCACCGCGTTGAAGAACCCGGGCACGACGGCGGTGGCCCCGAGGAACGCGGCGGCCAGCGCGGGGAAGAGCAGAGCGGTCCCGTTGTCGGCCGTCGCACTGCCGGCCCGGGCGAGCGCGAGCACGCCGGTGACCCCGGCGAGGGCGCCGGCCAGGACGAACGTCGCCCACACCGACCGGTCGACCCGCACGCCGACCAGCCGGGCGGACCGGGGGTTCGACCCGATCGCGTAGAGGCTGCGGCCGAACGGGGTCTGCGACAGCAGGTACCAGACGGCCACCGTGGCCAGCGCCACCACGAACACGACCCGCGGGAGCCCGAGCCAGGTGGAGCCGCCGAACCGCGGCAGCGCCGGGTCGATGCCGGCCAGGATCGTCTGCCCGCCGGTGTACCACTGGATCAGGCCGCCCAGCAGCGTCGCCATGCCGAGGGTCGTGACGAAGCTGTTGAGCCCGAACCGGGTCACCAGCAGGCCGTTGATCCCGCCGATGACCGCGCCGACCCCCACGCCGACCGCGACCGCCACGCCCAGCGGCAGGCCGGAGAAGCTCATCAGCCCCGCGGTCAGCACGCTGGACGTCGCCGCGATGGCGCCGAGGGAGAAGTCGAAGTAACCGGTGACCAGCGGCAGGATCACCGCCAGGGCCAGGAGCGCCACCACCGACTGGTTGCCGAGCAGCACGCCGGCGTTCTGCGTGGTGAAGAAGGTGTCCGAGCTGCCGGGGTAGAGCGCGAAGAAGGCGATGACCACCAGCAGCAGCGCGAGCAGCGCGTTCCGTTCGGCGAACCCCTTGAGCCCGGACGAGCGGGCCGCGGGCGGCTCCTCCACCGGGGCGGTCGACCCCGGATCGGCCGGCGACCCGGTCTCGACGTGCTCGGTGTTGGTCAGGCTCATCGCTGGGCTCCTGGGGCCGGCGCGGGGCCGGGCGTCTCGTCGGTGCTCTGGGTCAGTTCGGTCAGCCGGTCGGCGGTCAGTTCGGCGCCGTGCACCTGGGCGGCGACGCGGCCGTCCCGCAGCACGAGCACGCGGTCGCACAGCGAGCACAGCTCGATCAGGTCGGAGGAGGCGACCAGGACCGCGCAGCCGCCGGCGGCGGTCTCGCGGACGGTGCGGTAGATGTCGGCGCGGGACATCACGTCCACGCCCTGGGTCGGCTCGTCGAGCAGCAGCAGCGAAGGCGACCGGCGCAGCCACCGGGCCAGCACGGCCTTCTGCTGGTTGCCGCCGGACAGCGCCGCGAACGGCACCTCCGACGACGGCGCCTTGATGCCGTGCTCGCGGATGAGCTCGGCCGCCTCCGCCCGTTCCCGCCGGGCGGCCATGCCCCACGGCCGCCAGTACCGGCGCAGCACGGTCGCCGAGAGGTTGTGCCGGACGGTGAGGTCCGCGAAGGCGGCCTCCCCGCCGCGGTCCTCCGGCACGTAGGCCACGCCGGCCGCGATCCGGCGGGGCGTACCCCTCCCCGCGTCCGCGCCGGCCGACCCCGAGGCGATCCGCACGGTGCCCGCCTCCGGCTCGTGCTCGCCGAAGACGGTCTTCAGCAGAGAGGTGCGCCCGGAGCCCACGAGCCCGGTGACGCCGACGATCTCGCCCCGCCGGACCTGCAGGTCGACCCCGCGCAGCGGTCCCCCCGCCAGCCCCGCCACGTCGAGGACGACGTCGGAGCCGTCGCCGGGAGCGTCGGTGCCCGCCCGGGGCCCCGGCCGCTCGGCCGCCGTAGGCGAGCCGGTCATGAGCGCGACCAGCTCGCGTTCGGTCGGCTGCGAGTCCACGACCGTGGCCACCGTGCGCCCGTCGCGGAACACCGTGAAGTCGTCGGACACCGCGAGCACCTCGGGCATCCGGTGGCTGACCATCAGCACCGTCTGGCCGTGGTCCGCCCGTCGGCGCACCGCCTCCAGGAGCACCTGGGACTCGTGCTGCGGCAGCGTGGCGGTGGGCTCGTCGAGGACGAGGACCAGGTGCCGGTCGCTCTCCTGGTCCTGGAGCGCCCGGGCGATCGCGACCAGGGTGCGCTGCGCCGGGCGCAGCGCCATGACCGGGGTCGAGGGCCCCGCGTCGATCTCGTAGTCCGCCAGCAGCCCGGCGACGCGCCGGTGCAGGGCGCGCCACGAGACCCGGCCCGCCGCTCCCCGGGGGTAGCCCGCGTCGAGCGCGACGTTCTCCGCGACCGACAGCTCGGGGAACAGGCCGAGGTCCTGGTGGACGAAGCGCAGGCCGGCGGCCCGCCCGGCCCGCGCGTCGTAATCGGCGGCCGTCCACGAGGAACCGGCCACCTCGATGCGGCCGGCGTCGGCCCGGTGGACCCCGGCCAGCACCTTGATGGTCGTCGACTTGCCGCACCCGTTGCCGCCCACCAGGGCGTGCACGGTGCCGCGCCGCAGGGCGAGGCCGGCGCCGTCGAGGGCGAGGGTCGCCCCGAACCGCTTGGTCATGCCGGAGACGCGCAGGACGACGTCCGTCGCGGCCGCCGGCGGGGTCGCCGTCGTTGTCATGGAAGTCCTCTCACCGGTGGCCGCCCGGGACGCGGGCGGCCACCGGTCTCGGCGGGAGAAGGGGTCAGACCCCCCATGCCTCCTGGTAGGCGGCGCGGTAGTCGACCGGCTCGAAGTCCTGGCCCTGGGGCGGCAGGTTGTGCTCCGCGTCCACGACCTGGAAGCCGTCGCCCTGGACGAGCGGCTCCTCGCCGTTGAGCACCCGGATGGCGGTGTCCACCGAGCCCCAGCCGCCCCACTGCGTCGGGTAGCCGACGATCGCGTCCTGGCCCCCGTCGCTGCGGATGAGCTCCATGTTGGCGACGTTGCCGAGGCCGCTGATGACGTTCAGGTCGGCCGAGCGCCCGGAGGAGACGACCGCCTGGGCGAGACCGGCGGGCATCCAGCCGCCGAGCGGCACGAACACCGAGTCGATGTCGGGCTCCTGCAGCAGGGCGGTGGAGAACTTCTGCGGCAGCGCACCGGTCATGACGTCGTTGTTGGCGACCTCCAGCGTGCCGACGATCTCGCAGCCGCCGCACGTGGCGATCTCATTCTCGAAGCCCTCCGCCAGCCACGGACCCCACAGCGGGTCGGTGAAGACCAGGTGGAGGACCTTCGCCTGTCCATCGGTCGTCCCGATGATCCAGTCCGCGGCGAGCTTGCCCTGCAGCTCGAAGCTCTCCTTGACGCTCATGCCCTCGAGCTGCAACCGCTCGCTGGCCCACAGCGGCTGGCCACCGACGGCATCGCAGTCGGCGCCACCGGCACCCACGACGGTGACCCCGGCGTCCTTCGCCTCCTGGAACGGCTGCTGGATGCTGGCGCAGTCGATGCCCACCGGGACCACCACGTCGGCCCCGGCACTGACCGCCTGGCGCACGCAGTCACCCCAGCCGTTGGGGTTCAGCTTCCCGTCGCACAGCCGCACGCTCCAGCCCACGGCCTCGGCCGCCTCCTGCACCGCAGCCGTCGGCGTGGCGCAGCTCGGGATCTGCTCACCGCACGAGATGGCCCAGAGCTCGACGTCCTCGGCCGGCGTCGTCGGCGTGGTCGGGGGCGTGCCCATCTGCCCCTCGTAGGCCACCTGGAGCAGCTCCTGGGTCGCCGCCGAGTCGCCGCCGGCGGCGCCGGTCGTGCTCCCGGAACTGGCTGGGTCCCCCTCGGAGGATCCGCAGGCGGCCAGGCCGAGGGTGGCGACCAGGCTGAGGACGGCGGTCACGCCGAGCCGGCGCAAGGAGCGGGTCATGAAGTTCCCTTCGACGCGAGCTGTCCGTCATCGGTGACGGGCATCACTGCCGCCGAAGTGTCAGGACCGGAGCGATCGAGCGGAAATCACTTCTTCTGCTGCCCTGTATCAGTGCTGTCGATACCCGCCGGGGCCGCCACGGCCAGCTTCGCTGCCCGCACGACGAGGTCACGGAGGTAGGCGTGCTCCGGGTCGTCGTCGAACACCGGGTGCCACCACATCGCCTCGATGAGCGGACCCGCGTCGAAGGGGCACGGCAGCGCGCGGATGCCGATGTTGAGCGGCAGCAGGTCCACCAGCCTGCGCTGCAGCAGGGCGATCCGGTCGCTGCCGGAGACCAGCGCGGGCACGGTCAGGAAGTTCTCGACGACGACCTGGACCCGCGGCTCGATACCCAGCATGCGCATCTGGCGCGCGGCCGGCGTCGACGCCGTCGGCCCGTGGTAGGTGGCCACCCACGGCAGGGTCTCCAGGTCGGACACCGTCAGCCCTGCGTCCGCGACCGGGTTGTCGGCGGCCACCACGCAGACCCACTCGTCGCGGTACAGGTCACGGCGGGAGAGGTCCGTGAGGAAGCCGGGCGGCAGGAAGAGGAGGTCCGCGGAGAGCAGCGCCTGCTCCGCCCGGTCCACGACCGCGGGCGAGTGCGTGCTCAGCCGCAGCCGGGTGTGCGGCGCCTCCTCCGCCAGCAGGCCGGCCACCGTGTCGCCGAGCACCGCGACGACGTAGTCGCTGACCAGCAGCGTGAACTCGCGGGTCGAGGACGCCGGGTCGAACTCCGGCTGCGCGGAGAACACCCGCTCGACGCCGGACAGCGCGATCCGCGCCAGCTCCTTCAGCTGCACGGCCAGCGGCGTCAGGCGATACTCGTTGCCGACACGGGTCAGCAGCTCGTCGTCGAAGTGGCGGCGGAGCCGCGCCAGGGATGCCGAGAGGGCGGGCTGGCTCAGTCCCATCTGCGCCGCGGCCCGCGTGACGCTGCGCTGCTGCAGGAGCGCGTCGAGCGACACGAGCAGGTTCAGGTCCAGGCTCGCGATGTTCACGGGCGCACCGTATCCATCGCGTTGATGACCGTCATCAGGCATTCCGTCTTCCCTCACTCCTGTGGGCTGGCCCACTGTCGAGGACATGCACGAGACCCCTGACCGCCTGGACCGCACCGATCCCGAGGGCGCCATCGCCGCCGCCGTGAAGCGCTGCTCGAACTGGGGTCGGTGGGGCGCCGACGACGTCCTGGGCACGCTGAACTTCCTCGACGAGGCGAAGCGACGCGAAGGTGCGGCCCTGGTCCGCCGGGGGGCGAGCTTCTCGCTGTCGCAGTCCTTCGACGAGGACGGCCCGCAGAAGGGCTGGCGGCGGCGGAACAACCCCGTGCACACGATGACCGACACGGGGGTCGACGCCGAGCGCGGCGTGCAGGGCTTCCCGCACGGCATCGGCGGGGCCGACGACTACATCGTCATGCCGCTGCAGGCCTCCACCCAGTGGGACGGCCTCGGGCACATCTTCGACCACGGCCACGCCTGGAACGGGCGTCGCGCCGGCGACGTCGTGACCAGCCTCGGCGACTCGGTGACCGGCATCGAGACCGTCGCCTCGCTGATCGCCGGCCGCGGCGTGCTGCTCGACGTGGGACGGGCGATCGGCACCGACGGCGAGCTGCCCGACGGCTTCGCGATCACCGCCGAGCACTTGGAGGCCACCATCGCGGCGCAGGGCGAGTCGTCCCGCGTCGGCCGGGGTGACCTCCTCGTGGTGCGCACCGGGCGGCTGACCCGTGCGCGTCGGGAGGGCTGGGGTGACTACGCCGGCGGTGCCGCCCCGGGCCTGTCCTTCACCACCGCCGACTGGCTGCACGCCAGCGAGATCGCCGGGATCGCCACCGATACCTGGGGCTTCGAGGTCCGGCCCAACGAGTTCGACGTCGCCTTCCAGCCGCTGCACCAGGTCGCCATCCCGAACATGGGCCTGTTCATCGGCGAGATGTGGGACCTCGACGCGCTCGCCGCCGACTGCGCCGAGGACGGCCGGTACGACTTCTGGCTCACCGCGGCCCCCCTGCGCGTGACCGGCGCCGTCGGCGCCCCCGTGAACCCGATCGCCGTCAAGTAGACCGAGGTTGGAGACCCCATGCCTGCCGTGAACAACGTCCTCGTCGTCGGAGCCGGGTTGGCCGGCGCGGCGACCGCCATCCACCTGGCCCGGGCCGGTGTGGCCGTGGACCTCCTCGAGATCAAGCCGGACATCGCCGCCATCGGCTCCGGGATCACGCTGCAGGGCAACGCCCTGCGCGAGCTGCGTTCCCTGGGGGTCTGGGACCAGGTCCAGGCCGCGGGCTACGCCTTCGAGGTCACCGGCATCCGTGCCCCGGACCCGCACGGCACGGTGGTGGCCGAGATCCCCGACGCCAAGACCGGGGGCCCGGACCTGCCCGCCGCCATGGGCATGCCCCGTCCCGAGCTGGCACGCATCCTGTGCGAGCGGGCCACCGAGGTCGGCGTGAAGCTGCGGTACGGCACGACCCACACCGGGCTCGCCCAGGACGAGGCCGGCGTCGACGTCACCTTCGCCGACCACTCGACCGGCCGGTACGACCTGGTCGTGGGCGCCGACGGGGTCCGCTCCTGGACGCGCCGAGCACTGGGCGTCAACCTGGAGACGACGTCGGTCGGCATGGGCATCTGGCGCGCCTTCGGGCCCCGCCCGGCCAGCGTCACCCGCACCGACCTCTACTACGGCGGCCCCTCCTACATCGCCGGGTACTGCCCCACCGGTGACGACTCGCTCTACGCCTACATCGTCGAGGACGCCCAGGACCGCAGCGCCCTCTCCCCCGACGAGCAGCTGGCCACCATGAAGCAGCTGTCGCAGGCCTACCACGGCCCGTGGGACGAGATCCGCGAGACGCTCACCGACCCGTCCCGGGTGAACTACACCTGGTTCGAGACGCACGTCCTCGACGAGCCGTGGAACCGCGGCCGGGTCGTGCTCATCGGCGACGCCGCCCACACCTGCCCGCCCACCATCGCCCAGGGCGGCGCCATGGCCCTGGAGGACGCCGTCGTCCTCGCCGAGCTGCTCGTCGAGCGGGACGCCCTCGACCAGGACCTCTGGGACGCCTTCACGGCCCGCCGCTTCGACCGCGCGAAGACCGTCGTCGACGCCTCCAACCAGCTCGCCCGGTGGCAGCTCGACCACGTCCAGGGCGACATCCCGGGCCTGATGCGCTCCATCGCCATGCTCACCAGCCAGCCCGCATAAGCCACCTCCACCCGGGCGAGATCTGCACAGTCGCCCGTCCGGAGCCCCTGATGAGGGCGAGTGTGCAGATCTCGCCCGCAAATTCGGAGAGACACCATGACCCAGCGACTGATCACCCACCTGCGCCACGTCGACCTCGCCGTGCCGGACTTCGCCAAGCAGCTCGACTTCTACTCCGGCACCTGGGGCCTCACGACCGAGCACACCGACTCCGGGCTGGCCTTCCTGGCCGCCGAGGGGTCGCCGGAGCAGTACATCGTGCGGCTGCGCGAGGCGGCCGACAAGCGGATCGACCTGATCTCGTTCGGCGCGGCGAACGCCGCCGACGTCGACACCCTGGCCGGGCAGCTCGCCCGCGACGGCGTCCGGCTCGTGACCGAGCCGGGCACGCTGCAGACCCCCGGGGGTGGCTACGGCTTCCGGTTCTTCGACAACGAGGGCCGCACGATCGAGATCAGCTCCGACGTCGGGGTGCGGCAGCACCGCGCGATCGAGGAGGGCGAGTCGATCCCGGTGCGCCTCTCGCACGTCGTCCTCAACTCCGCCGACCCCGAGGGGACGGTCGCCTTCTACGACAAGCACCTCGGCTTCTCGCTGTCGGACACGCTGATGCACCCGCGCATGGGCAACATGATGTGGTTCCTGCGCACCAACGCCTGGCACCACAGCATGGCCGTGGCCCGCGGCCCGCACGCCTCGCTGCACCACGCCTCGTTCGAGATGCGCGGCGTCGACGAGTACATGCGCGGCACCGGTCGCCTGCTGCGCGCCGGCGTCGAGAAGATCTGGGGCCCCGGCCGGCACCTGGCCGGCAACAACACCTTCAGCTACTTCCTGGACCCGCACGGCAACACCGTCGAGTACACGACCGAGCTGGAGACCCTCGACGAGGACACCTGGCACCCGCACCTCTACGACATCAGCAACCCGGAGGTCAGCGACCAGTGGGGCACGGCGAACGCGATGAACGAGTTCGTCGCGCAGAAGTCGTTCAACGACCCGGACAAGGGTCTCTTCGTGGCTCCCCCGGTCTGATGCGGTTCGCCACCTGGGAGGCGGAAGGCCGCGTGCAGGCCGGCGTGGTGGACACCGCCGGCCTGCACGCCCTTCCCGACGGTCTCAGCGTCCTCGACCTCGTCCGCGCGGGGCTACCGGCCGCGCTCGAGGCGGGCGCCGCCGCGCTGGACGGGCCGGCCGTGCCGGTCGGCTCCGTCCGGCTGCTGCCGCCGCTGGCCGCACCGACGGTCCGGGACTTCGTCGCGTTCGAGGAGCACGTCGAGGGGATGGTGGCACCGAGCGGCGAGGCCGTCCCGCCGGAGTGGTACCAGGCGCCGACGTTCTACTTCACCAACCCGTACGCGCTCGTCGGCGCCTTCGACGACGTCCCGGTGCCCCCGGGGTCGAAGCGCTTCGACTTCGAGCTCGAGGTCGCCGTGGTGGTCGGCCGCGACGGCGCCTCGCTCACCCCGGAACAGGCCCGCGAGCACGTCTTCGGGTACACGATCTTCAACGACTGGTCGGCCCGCGACCTCCAGTTCCGGGAGATGGCGGTCAAGCTCGGCCCGGCCAAGGGCAAGGACTCCGCGACGACGCTCGGCCCCTGGCTGGTGACCGCCGACGAGCTCGAGCCCTACCGGGACGACGACGGCTTCCTCGCGCTGGACGTGCGCGTCTCGGTGAACGACGTCCAGGTCGGTCAGGACCTGCTGTCGAACATGGGCTGGCCCTTCGAGGAGCTGATCTCCTACGCCTCCCGTGGCACCGAGGTCCGCGCCGGCGACGTGCTCGGCTCGGGCACCTGCGGCAACGGTGGCTGCCTGGCCGAGCTGTGGGGCACCCGCGGCGAGGCCGCTCCCCCGCCGCTGCGGCCCGGCGACGTCGTCGAGATGACCGTCGAGGGGCTGGGCACGATCCGCAACCGCGTCGTCGAGGGCGTGGACCTGCCCCCCGTCGCCCCGGCCCGGCCGCGACCACGGACGCGCAAGCGGGTGCCGTGAGGGTCGCCGGGAAGGTCGTCGTCGTCACGGGAGCCGGCCAGGGCCAGGGGGCGGCCGCGGCCCGGCTGCTGGCCGCCGCGGGCGCGACCGTGCTGGCTCTCGACCTCGGGGAGGCGCCCACCGAGGCCCTCCCCGGGGTCGAGTACCACCGGCTCGACGTCACCGACGCGGACGGCTGGACGGCGCTCGCTGCCGACCTCCGCGCACGCTTCGGCCGCGTGGACGGGCTGGTCGCCAACGCCGGCGTCACCTGGCGGGCCCGGCTGGCCGACCTCGACCCGGCCGACCTGGCGCGGGTGTCGGAGGTCAACGTGACCGGCACCCTGCTGGGCATCCAGGCGCTCACCCCGCTGATGACCGCGGGCGGCTCGGTCGTCGTCGTCGGCTCCGTGGCCGCGCTGACCGGTCACTTCCCGGTCGCGTACACGGCGAGCAAGTGGGCGCTGCGCGGACTGGCGAAGGCCGCGTGCCTGGAGCTCGGGCCGCGGGGCATCCGGGTCAACACCGTGCACCCCGGCTACATCGAGACGCCGATGACCGCCTCCGCAGCGCGGGCCTTCCGCGACGCCAACGTCGCCGAGACCCCGCTCGGGCGCACCGGAACCGTCGACGAGGTGGCGCCGCTCGTCGCCTTCCTCCTCAGCGACGAGGCCTCCTTCATCTCCGGCGCGGAGATCCCCGTCGACGGCGGGATGTCCGCCCACGGCGGCGTGAAGTCGATCAGCGACGCCGTCCGCACCGCCTCCTGAACACCTGCGAGAGGAACCACCCGTGTTCGAGTACTTCCCCACCGGCCCCTACACCTGGAACCTCAGCGTCGTCGCGACGCTGAACTCCGGCGGGCTGATCGACGAGGTCGACCGCGCCTGCCGGCCGATCAAGGACGCCGCGAACGCCGGCGAGGACGCCGGGACACCCGACTTCCTGCGCGCCTGGCGGGCGCTGACCGACCAGCTCGTCGACCAGGCCGAGGCGGCGGAGAAGGCCGGGCACGTCCGCACCGCCGGGCAGCTGTGGTTCCGCGCCAGCAATTACCTGGCGCAGGCCGAGCGGATGCTGGCGCACTCCGACCCGAACCGCGTGCCCACCTACCGGCGGATGCTCGAGCTGGCGCAGAAGGCCTTCGACACGCACAGCCCCCGCGTCTCCCGCGTCGAGATCCCCTACGAGGGCACCACGCTGCCGGCCTACTTCAGCCAGGCACCGGCCACCGACGACGGCCCCGCTCCGGTGGTCGTGCTGGTCAACGGGCTGGACTCCACCAAGGAGCACATGTACGCCTCCAACCACTGGGAGGAGCTCGCCGCCCGCGGCATCTCCTGCCTGATGCTCGACCAGCCGGGCACCGGCGAAGCGCTGCGGCTGCAGGGCCTGACCGCCCGCATCGACACCGAGGTCTGGGCCGGCGCGGCGGTCGACTGGCTGGAGGACCGCGACGACGTCGACGCCTCCCGGATCGGCATCGTCGGCTGGTCGCTGGGCGGCTACTACGCCCCCCGCGCCGCGGCGTTCGAGAAGCGGTTCGCGCTCTGCGTCGCCTGGGGCGCCAACCACGACTGGGGTGCGGTGCAGCGCCGCCGCAGGGAGCGCGAGGGCGAGCGCCCGGTCCCGCACTACTGGGAGCACGTGCTCTGGGTGTGGGGGCAGGAGGGCGACGAGAAGGACCTCGACGGGTTCCTCGACTTCGCCGACGCCGTGAACCTCGAGGGCGTCGTCGAGCAGATCACCGTGCCGTTCCTGATCGCGCACGGCGCCAACGACCGGCAGATCCCGCTGGAGATGGCGCACCGCTCCTACGACCAGGCGGTCAACTCCCCGAAGCGGGAGCTGCGCGTGTTCACGCCCGAGGAGGGCGCGACCGAGCACATCGGCCTGGACCACCTCCCCTACGTCAGCACGTTCATCGCCGACTGGGTGGCCGACACGTTCGCCGAACTGCGCCGCTGATCCCCGCGCCGCCCGCCGGATCCCCGTGAGCCTCGCGCGCGAAGGCTCACGGGGTCGCCCGGCGGGACGCGTCGGCGGGTAGGAAGGACCCATGACGCAGCCCTTCCCCACCGTCGCCGAGCTCGCCGCGGAGGAGCAGAACCTCCAGCTCACCTCGTTCACCAACGAGGACGCCTGGGTGCTCGGCTGCGCGCTGGTGGCCGCCGCGCGGCGCGATGCCGCCCCCGTCGCCATCGAGATCACCCGCAACGGCCACCGGCTCTTCTCGGTCGCGCTGCCCGGGGCCACCCCCGACAACGCCCACTGGATCGAGCGGAAGTCGCGGGTGGTGCACCGGTTCGGGCACAGCTCGCTGTACGTCCGGCAGGCCAGCATCGAGCGCGGCACCACCTTCGAGTCGGAGTTCGGGCTGGACCCGCAGCTCTACGCCGCGCACGGCGGCGCCTTCCCGCTGCTGGTGCGGGACGTCGGCCCGGTGGGTGTCGTCGCGGTCTCCGGGCTCCCCCAGCTGGAGGACCACCGGATGGTCACCTCGGTCCTGGGCGAGCACCCGGGGCGCTGACACCGGACCCGGTCCTCCGACGGCCGGCGTGACGGACACCACCGACCGAAGTGGTCGGTAGACCTACCGATCCGGTCGGTCGCGCGTAACCTGCTTTCCGTGGCGCGACCGTTCCGGCAGCAGGTGGACGGGGGCATCCTCGACCACGCCGCCGCCCTCTTCGCGCGGCGCGGCTTCGCCAAGACGTCGGTCCAGGACGTCGCTGCCGCCGTCGGGTTGTCCAAGGCCGGGCTGCTCCACCACTTCCCCAGCAAGGAAGCGCTGCACGCGGCCGTGCTGGCCCAGGCCGGCGCCCTCGGCCAGCGGGTGCTCGACCAGGTGGTCGACCTGCCGCCCGGCCCGGCGCGCGACCGGCTGGCGCTGGACGCGCTCGTCGACATCGCTCTGGCCCACCCCGGGCTGGTCGCGCTGCTCCTCGCCCCGCTGACCCAGGCGGGCGCCGAGGACACCGGGCCCGAGGTCGAGAACGCCGTGGCGGCGGCCCTGGAGGCCTTCGGTGTCGCCCCCGGCGCGCTCGAGACCGAGCGGGCCATCCGGGTCGTCGGCGCGCTCACCGCGCTCGCGGTGCTCACCCTGGCGGCGCGGCAGCAGGACGGCACCACCACGTGGCGGCCCCTCATCGTCGCCACCTGCTTCGACGCGCTCGGCCACCACGGGGCCGGCGCCGCTCTTCCCGCTACCGACCAGGTGGAGGCCTGATCCTCATGGCTGTCTTGCTGTCCCGGCTCGGTGCGTTCGCGCACCGGCGCCGTCTCCCGGTGATCCTGGTCTGGCTGGTGGTGCTCGTCGCCGGCGGGGCCGGCGCCGCAACGCTCGCCGGCGAGACGTCGAGCTCCTTCTCCATCCCCGGGCAGGAGTCGACCAACGCCCTGGAGCGGATCGGCGAGGAGTTCGGCGCCGGCGCCGAGGGCGCCACCGCCCGCGTGGTGGTGCAGGCGCCCGAGGGCGAGACCCTCACCACGCCGGAGAACGCGCCGGTCGTGGGCGAGCTCGTCGCCGAGCTCGCCGAGCTGCCCGGCGTGGTCAACGCCACGAACCCGCTGGACCCGGCGGCGCCGGCGGTCAACCAGCAGCAGACCACCGCCTACAGCACCGTCACCTACGACGCGGCGCCTGGTGAGGTCACACCCGCGCAGCAGGAGGCGCTGCTCGAGGCGGTCGACGGGGCACGGGAGGGCGGGTTCACCGTCGAGGTCTCCGGTGAGGCCACCCAGGAGGCGCCGCACGTCGGCGGCCCGGCGGAGGCCATCGGCGTCGTCGTGGCGCTGGTCGTCCTCGCCGTCACCTACGGCTCGCTCGTCCTCGCCGGCCTCAACCTGCTGACCGCCCTCGTGGGCGTCGGCATCGGTGTCCTGGGCATCACCATCGCCACCGGGTTCACCGACCTCTCCTCGACCACGCCGACGCTCGCCGCCATGCTCGGGCTGGCGGTCGGCATCGACTACGCGCTGTTCATCGTCAGCCGCCACCGGCAGGAGCTGCGGTCCGGCGCCGACGTGGGCACAGCGATCGCAACCGCCGTGGGCACCGCCGGCTCCGCGGTGGTGACCGCGGGGTTGACCGTCGTCATCGCGCTGACCGGTCTGGCCGTCGTCGGCATCCCGTTCCTCACGCAGATGGGCGTGGCGGCGGCGCTGACCATCGTTGTCGCCGTCCTGGTCGCGCTGACCCTGGTGCCGGCCGCGCTGAGCTACCTCGGGTACCGCGCGCTGCCGCGCGCGCAGCGGGCGACCGCGCAGGGGGCCGCCGGGGGCGTCGCGACGTCGCACCGGCGGGGGCTGCTCGCCGGGTGGGCGGACACCGTGACCCGCCACCGCATCCCCTCGCTGCTGCTCGCGATCGTCGTGCTGGGCGCCATCGCCGTGCCGTTCTTCTCGATGCAGACCACGCTGGTGCAGACGCCCCCCGCCGACAGCACCCAGGCGCGCGCCCAGCAGCTGCTCGCCGACGGTTTCGGCGAGGGCTTCAACGGGCCGATCACCGTGCTGTTCGAGGGCGCCGGGGCCGTGGAGCAGGCCGCACAGGTCAGCGGCACGATCTCCGGGCTCGACGACGTCGCCCTCGTGACGCCGCCGGTGCCGAACGCCGACGGCAGCGCCGCCCTGCTCACCGTCATCCCCGAGTCCGGCCCCACCGACCCGGCGACCGAGCAGCTCGTGGCCGACCTGCGTGCCGAGCTCGCCGATCTCGAGGGCGTGCAGGCGTCGGTCACCGGGCAGACGGCGGTCAGCGTGGACGTCGCGCGGAGCCTCGACGAAGCCCTGCCGGTGTACCTGGCGCTCGTCGTCGGCCTGGCGCTGGTGCTGCTCGTGCTGGTGTTCCGCTCGCTGCTGGTGCCGCTGGTCGGCGTGCTCGGTTTCGTGCTGACCATCGGCGCCTCGCTCGGCGCCACCGTGGCGGTGTTCCAGTGGGGCTGGCTCGCCGACGCGGTCAACCTCGACACCACCGGGCCGCTGATCAGCCTGACGCCGATCCTGGTGATCGGCATCCTGTTCGGGCTGGCGATGGACTACCAGATCTTCCTGGTGTCCCGGATGCACGAGGCGCACGCCCACGGCGTGGCACCCCTGCAGGCGATCCGCACCGGGTTCCGCCAGGCCGCCCCGGTGGTCGTCGCCGCCGCGCTGATCATGTTCTCGGTCTTCGCCGGGTTCGTGCCGGCGGGCGAGGCGACGATCAAGTCGATCGCGTTCGCCCTGGCCGCGGGCATCCTGTTCGACGCCTTCGTCGTCCGCATGGTGCTCGTCCCCGCCGCGCTGGCGCTGCTGGGCGAGCGGGCCTGGTGGCTGCCGCGCTGGCTGCAGTGGCTGCCGGTGCTCGACGTCGAGGGCTCCGCGCTGGAGAAGTCGGCGCCCCCGCGGGACCGGGAGCCGGTCGGCACAGCCTCCCACTGAGCCGCACCGTCCCCCGCCGAACGGCCCGCCTGCCCCGCGCAGGCGGGCCGATGGCACACCTACCGGCCCGACGGCACCGAGATCCTCCTCCTCCCCACCTCGCCGGAGAACCCGAACGCGCACGAACCGGCTGACCGGGCGCCGGACGAGGCGTTCGTGCTGGGGACGAACCCGCTACCGACCCCGCGGGCATGGATCGGTGACCCTCGGTGTTGGCTCTGGCGACGACGCGACTCGGCAGAGGCGCGCACCTGCCCCCGAGCACCTCGAGGATCACGCTTGCCCGAGCACCACCCCCAGCCCGCGCCCGCCCGCCGGCGGAACCGTTCCGCCACCCGCCCGGCCGCCGCCCGCGGCACCGACCGCGCCGCACGCGAGACCGACCGCGCCGCCGCGCGCGAGGAGCAGCGAGCCCAGCAGAGCTGGGTGGAAGGCGCCGCACCCGAGCTTCCCGCCCGCGCCACCCGGCCGGAGGAGGTCGTCTTCCACCTCGGCCCGACCAACTCCGGCAAGACCTACGAATCCCTCCAGGCGCTGGCCGCCACCGGCTCCGGCGTCTACGCCGCGCCGCTCCGCCAGCTCGCCCACGAGGCCTACGCCAAGCTCTCGGCCCAGCTGCCCGAGGGCACCGTGGGCCTCTCGACGGGCGAGGAGGAGATCGACCCCAACGCGGCGATCGTCTGCTGCACCGTCGAGAAGGCCCCCGACCGCGGCGAGATGCTGGTGCTCGACGAGGCGCACTGGGTCACCGACCCCGACCGCGGCCACCACTGGGCGCGGCTCCTGCTCACCGGCGAGTACCGCGAGATGCACCTGATCTCCGCCGCCGAGGCCTACCTGGTGCTCAAGCCGCTGGTCTCCGACGCCGAGCACGTCGAGGTCATCAACCACAAGCGGCTCTCCCGGCTGGACGTGCTCCGCGCGCCGGTGCGACCGGCGAACGTGCGGCCGCAGACCCTCGTCGTCGCCTTCTCCCGCAAGGCCGTCTACGCCGTCGCCGCCGAGCTCGACCAGCACCGGCCCGGCAAGGTGGGCGTCCTCTACGGCGCGCTCCCCCCGGCCACCCGGCGCGAGGTCATCGAGCGGTTCACCAGCGGCGAGCTCGACGTGCTGGTCACGACCGACGTCATCGGCCACGGCATCAACGTGCCGGCCACCACCGTGCTCTTCGCCGAGACCACCAAGTTCGACGGCCAGGAGATGCGGCCGCTGCGCACCTGGGAGGCCGCCCAGATCGCCGGGCGGGCCGGGCGCTACGGCCTGACCGGGCACGGTGCCGTCGGCATCCTCATCGGGGTCAGCGGCCTCAAGCCCGTGGCGTCGCTGGTCGGCGCCGGCGCCGCCGTGGCACGCGGTGACGAGATGAGCGACCTGCCCAAGCGCGCGCCCCGGCTGCGGCCGGAGCTCGAGGATCTCGGCGCCTTCGAGGCGGTCGACCTCCCCGAGGCGCTGACCCGGTGGATGGCGTGGGCCCGGGCGGCCACGCGCGACGAGGCGATGACCGCCGACGACGTCACCAGCCTCGTCCTCCGGGTGCACGCCCTGCTGCCGCTCCTCCGCGGTCCGCTGGGCGCGGCCGGCGACCTGAACACCGTCTGGCGGCTGGTCAACCTCGCCATCGACTACAACCCGCCGCGGCGCACCCGCTGGCTGGTGCTCGCCAAGGCGGCGCTGCAGCACGCCGTGGGGCTGCCCGTCCCGCCGGAGACGGTGCTGCCGGACGTCCCCCGTGGCGGCACCGTCGAGGAGTACGAGCAGGCCGCGGCGGCGGCCCGGGACGCCCAGACCCTGCTCCGCCAGTTCCCCGGCGTCGCCGGCCTGGACAGCGAGGACGCCGCGTGGGTCGAGGAGGAGTGCGCCGAGATGATCACCGAGCTGCTCCCCGACGCCATCGCCCTGGGCCGGTCCGGGAAGTGCGTGGAGTGCGGCAGCGCGATCGCACCCTGGTTCACCACGTGCCGGCCCTGCAGCGCCCCCGCCGGCCGCGGCGGCGGCGAGCGGGACCGCCGTCCGAGCACGGGCGGCCGCCGGACCGCTGGTCGCGCGGCCGGCCGCACGCTCGGTGGGCGGCAGGGCGGCCCCCGGGGCAGGACCCGCCGGAGCTGATCAGCCGGGCCGTCCGCTCCCCTCCCCGGCCCGCTCCCCCGCACCGGTGCCCTCGGGGAACCACAGCACCCGCTGCGGGAAGGGGATGGAGATCCCGGCCGCGTCCAGCGCCGCCTTGAGCGAGATGGCGACGGCGCTGCGCACCCGCCAGCGGCTGGCGATGTCGGCCGGGTGCCAGTAGCGGACGGCGACGTTGATCGAGGAGTCCGCGAACTCCTCCACCCAGACCTCCGGCGGCGGGCTGGGCTGTACCTCGTCGGTGTCACGGCACGCCTGGAGCAGCACCTGCTGGGCCCGCTCGAGGTCGGCGTCGTAGGGCAGCCCCACGGTGAGCGAGGTGCGGCTCACCGGGGTCTGGGTGTAGTTGACGATCGGGTTCTTCAGCACCTCGGCGTTGGGCAGGTACACGACCAGCCCGTCGTAGGTGCGCAGGACCGTCGTCCGGAGGTTGACGTCGTCGACCACGCCCTCGTGGTCACCGCTGCCGATCTGGTCCCCCACGCGGAAGGGGTGCCGGACCTGCAGCAGCACCCCGGCGATGAAGTTCTGCAGGATGTCCTGGGCGGCGAAGGCGATCGCGATACCGCCCACGCCGAGTGCCCCCAGCAGCGGGCCGATCTGCACACCGATGAGACCCAGCGCGTAGACGGCGCCCACCGCGGCGATGACGACGCTGGCGAACCGGCCGACGACGCGGCCGATGTGCCGGTTGCCCTCGCGGTCGATCGCACGGACCATCACCCGGCGGACGGCGGCGGCGAGGACGATCCCGAGGACGAGCGCCACCAGGGCCTGCGTGGCCTCCTGCCACGTGATCGCGTCCGAGACGAGTTCGTCCTCGGCCGCCAGGAGTGGGTTCAGGAGATGCGGTCCGGCCACCCCCGGAGGCTAGGCAGCGCCCGCGGATCCCGCTGCCCGACACCGGCCGGTGACGGCGGGAGCACACAACTGGCCAAACGGACGAGACGGTTTCGTACGGATTCTGCCAGTGCCGACGCGACACCTTCTCCGTAACGTCACAGGCAGCAAGCAGGCCGTACCGGTCCGTCACCCCGCCTGCCCCCACACCACCGTCCGAGGAGCTTCCCGTGCCTTCCTTCTCCCGCCCCGTCCTGACCCTGGTCCCCGGTTCCGCCACCGAGCACCTCGCGCCGATCGACGACGCCCCGGCCTGGCCGGCCCTGACGGAGGCCGACGACGCGTGGCGGCTCGACGCGCTCTGCGCCGAGACCGACCCGGAGGCGTTCTTCCCCGAGAAGGGCGGCTCGACCCGGGACGCCAAGCGGGTGTGCACCGGATGCCCGGTGCGGGCCGAGTGCCTGGAGTTCGCGCTGGCCAACGACGAGCGCTTCGGCATCTGGGGCGGCCTCTCCGAGCGGGAGCGCCGCCGGGTGCGCCTGCAGCGCCGGGACACCATCAGCGCCTGATCGTCCCCGGCCGTTCCCCGGCAACCCTCGTACCCTCGGAGGAATGACCTCCGCGCCGGCACGCACCGTTGCCCTGGACGACCGCTTCGCGCGAGACTTCCCGGAGCTGGCGGTCCCCTGGCGGGCCGAGGAGGCTCCCGACCCGCGGCTGCTGGTGCTCAACGAGCCACTGGCCGCGGAGCTGGGCCTGGACGTCGCGACGCTGCGCAGCCCGGACGGTGTCCGGCTGCTGGTCGGCACCCTGGTCCCCGACGGCGCCACCCCGGTGGCGCAGGGCTACGCCGGCCACCAGTTCGGCGGGTTCACCCCGCGCCTGGGTGACGGGCGCGCGCTCCTGCTGGGTGAGCTCACCGGCCCTGGCGGGGCGCTGCGCGACCTGCACCTGAAGGGCTCCGGCCGCACACCGTTCGCCCGCGGCGGCGACGGCCTGGCCGCGGTGGGCCCGATGCTGCGCGAGTACGTGGTCAGCGAAGCGATGCACGCCCTCGGCATCCCGACGACGCGCGCCCTGGCCGTGGTGGCGACGGGCCGCCCGGTGCGCCGCGAGACCCTGCTCCCCGGCGCGGTGCTCGCCCGCGTCGCGAGCAGCCACCTGCGGGTGGGCACCTTCCAGTACGCCACCGTCCTCGGCGACGTCGAGCTGCTGCGCCGCCTCGCCGACCACGCCATCGCCCGCCACCACCCGGCGGCCGCCGGTGCCGACCACCCCCACCTCGCCCTTTTCGACGCGGTGGTCGCCGCCCAGGCCGAGCTGGTCGCCCGGTGGATGCTGGTCGGCTTCGTGCACGGCGTGATGAACACCGACAACACGACCATCTCGGGCGAGACCATCGACTACGGCCCGTGCGCCTTCCTCGACGCCTACGACCCGGCCACGGTCTACAGCTCCATCGACCACAGCGGGCGCTACGCCTACGGCAACCAGCCCGCGGCCGCCCAGTGGAACCTCGCCCGCCTGGCCGAGGCGCTCCTCCCGTTGCTGTCCGACGACCAGGAGCAGGCCGTCGCCCTCGCCGTCGAGTCGCTGGGCCGCTTCGCCCCGCGGTACGAGGCCGCCTGGACCGCCGGGATGCGCGCGAAGCTGGGCCTGCCCGACGGCGTCGAGGACGCCCTCGTGCGGCAGGTGGCCGAGGAGCTGCTGACCCTGCTCGCCCGGGACCACGTCGACCTCACGGCGTTCTTCCGCGGGCTGGGGTCGGCGGCGCGGGGGGACGTCGAGCGCGTCCGACTGCTCTTCCTCGACCTCGCCGGCATCGACGACTGGCTGGGGCGCTGGCGGGCGCTCGCCCCCGACGCCACGACCATGGACGGCGTCAACCCGGCGTACATCCCGCGCAACCACCTCGTCGAGGAGGCCCTGGACGCGGCGACCGGCGGGGATCTGGCACCGCTGGAGCGGCTCCTGTCCGTGGTGACCGCCCCCTTCGACGAGCGCCCGGGACTGGAGCGCTACGCCGCGCCCGCCCCGCAGGACTTCGGCGCCTACCGCACCTTCTGCGGGACCTGAGCCGCAGGACCTGAGCCCCGGCACCGCTCGCGGCGGGTTCGTCCCGGCCGCACCGGGTAGTCGCGATCCGTGCCACGAGAGATGGACCCCCGGGACCCGGACACCCTGTACGCCGAGGGGCCGGTGGCCCCCGAGCCCCCCGAGGACGACGTCCCCGACACCTCTCCCCTGCGCGACTCCGGCGGCACCGGTCCCGGGCCGGACGACCTCGACCGGCTGCTCTGACGGCCGGCTGCCCGGTCGGTGCCGGGCGACGCCGGGTCAGATGCGGGCGGCGGGCGCCACCTCGTCGTCGTCCCGCTCCGGCGCGTCGTCGTCCTCCTCCGGAGCGTCGGTCTGCTCACCGGCGTCGTCGTCGTCCTCCGGGGCGGCGGTCTGCTCACCGGCGTCCTCGTCGTCCTCCTCCGGGGCGGCGGTCTGCTCACCGTCGTCGCCGTCGTCCTCCGGCGGAGTGGTCGGCTCGGTCGTGCCGCCGTCACCCTCCGGCGGAGTGGTCGGCTCGGTCGTGCCGCCGTCACCCTCCGGCGGGCTGGTCGGCTCGGTCGTGCCGCCGTCACCCTCCGGCGGGCTGGTCGGCTCGGTCGTGCCGCCGTCACCCTCCGGCGGGCTGGTCGGCTCGGTCGTGCCGCCGCCACCCTCGGGCGGTGTGCTCGGCCCGGCGATGACCTCTCCGTTCCGCGGCGGGGTGCTCGGCTCGGGGGCGTCCCCGCCTGGTGACGTCGCGCCCCTCGCCGGACCCGTGCTCTCCTCTGCCGGGCCGCGGGATGCCGGGGCGCTCCGCACCGGTTCCTCGGCGACCGTCACCTCCGGGGCGGGCGCCACGGGCTCGGGGCGCCCCACCGGGATGGCGCCCCCACCGGTCGACGGCGGCAGCTCCGGCTCCGTCACACCTGGCCGGACCGCGACGCCGAGACGCACCTGGTCACCGGGGAGCAGCATGCCGGCGGCCGGCTCGAGGCGGGTCACCGTCCCCGGGGCCTGCTCCGCCGTCACGTCCTCCTCCTGCCGCACCGTCAGCCCCAGCGCGCCGAGCTCCGCGGCCACCTCGGCGGCCGGGCGGCCGAGGTACTCCTCGACGGCCAGCACGACACCCGCGGCTGCCGACGGGGTCGAGACGGCGCCGGCGGACCGGCCGGCGCCCGCGTCCGGATCCGGGATGACCCACAGGGCGCCGCCCCCGAGCAGGAGGAACGCCGCCAGCGGCGTCGCGACGGCCAGGGCCGGGCGACGGCCGGCCCGCCCCGGCGCCGCCCGGGTGCCCCGGGACGACGGGCGCGCCGCCCGCACCGGGCGCGTGACCAGCGGCCTTCGACGCGGCGCCGTCCCCGCCGGTCGGAGGATCGCCTCCTCGACGGCCGACAGGAAGGCGCCGCCGTCCCGCGGGCGCTGCGCCGGGTCCTTGACCAGGGCGGCGTCGATCAGGGCGCGCACGCCGGACGGCAGCGCGGCGGGGAGAGGTTCGGGGTGCTCCTGCACCTGTTTGAGCGCGACCGTGACCGGGTTGTCGCCGTCGAAGGCCGCGTGGCCGGTCAGGGACTCGTAGCCGACCAGGCCGAGGGCGTAGACGTCGCTGGCAGGGCTGACGTGCTCACCCCGCGCCTGCTCGGGCGACATGTACTGAGCGGTGCCGACGACCTGCCCGGTGCCCGTGATCGGCGCGCTCCCCGCCGACCACGAGATCCCGAAGTCGGTCAGCTTCACCGTGCCGTCCGGGCCGAGCAGGATGTTGGCCGGCTTGACGTCACGGTGGACCACGCCGGCGCGATGGGCCTCGGCCAGCCCGGCCGCCGCCTGCCGCAGCAGCGAGAGCGCGGCGGCGGTGTCCAGCGACCCCACCTCGGCCAGCCGGGCCGACAGCGGGGGGCCCTCCACGAGCTCCATCACCAGGTAGGCGAGCCGCTCGCCGGTGTCCTCGGCGGTGGTCTCCCCGTAGTCGAGGACCGCGGCGATGTTGGGGTGGCTCAGCGCCGCCGCGTGCCGGGCCTCGGAGCGGAAGCGGGCCACGAACACCGGGTCGTCGGCGTACTCGCTGCGCAGCACCTTGACCGCCACGGACCGGTGGAGCTGCAGGTCGCGCGCCCGCCACACCTCGCCCATCCCGCCGACGGCGATGAGTTCCTGCAGCTGGTAGCGGCCGTCCAGGCACCGTCGACTGGTTCCGGCCGTCGTCACTCCCGAATCCCCTCGTGTCGGTGCCGCGTGGTCGCGCCCGCGCGTCCCGTGCTCGTGCGTCCTCCCGGTGTGCCCGTCCGGAGGCCCGCTGAACCCCGATGGAGCCCACGAGGTGGAACCCGGTGGGTGCCACCGGGCGCCGGCGGTGCCGGTCACGCTCCCCCTGCGGGGCTCTCGTACCGTGCGTGCCGGCCGGCCGCAGGGGCTCGCCGCACCGATCGACAGGAGCACCCATGAGCACCGGCGTCGTCCTCATCACCGGCGCGAGTTCCGGCCTCGGCGAGGAGATGGCCCGGCAGTTCGCCGCCCGCGGCCACGACCTGGCGCTCTGCGCCCGGCGCACCGATCGGCTGGACGCCCTCGCCGCGGAGATCCGGTCGGCCACCGGCCGGCGGGTGGAGACCGCGGCGCTCGACGTCACCGACGCCGACGCCGTGCCCAGGGTCTTCGCCGCGTTCGCCGCGGCGTTCGGGGCGATCGACCGGGTGGTGGTGAACGCCGGCCTGGGCAAGGGCGCCCCCCTGGGCACCGGACGGGCCGACGCCAACCGCGAGACCGCGATGACGAACTTCGTCGGCGCGCTGGCGCAGTCGGAGGCGGCGCTGGAGATCTTCCGCCGCCAGGGCCGCGGTCACCTCGTGCTGATCTCCTCGATGTCGGCGCTGCGCGGCATGCGCCGGTCGATGACCACCTACGCCGCCACCAAGGCCGGGGTCGCGTCCCTCGCCGAGGGGCTGCGGGCGGAGCGGGTCCCCGGCCTGGACGTGTCGGTGATCTACCCGGGCTACATCCGGTCGGAGATGAACCAGCACGTGCAGCAGCGGACCCGGTTCATGGTGGACACCCCGACCGGCGTCCGCGCCATGGTGGCCGCCATCGAGGCCCGGCGGACCACGGCCTACGTGCCCGCGTGGCCCTGGGTGCCGCTCGGGCTGGCCATGCGGGTGCTGCCGCTGTCCGTGGTCCGCCGGCTCACCTAGGAACCGCCGCGGGACGGCGTGGTCAGTTGTAGTTCACGTGCACGTGGTCGAAGTGGTTGGCCGTCGCGCTGCCCCGGTTCTCCATGGCCTGCCACGACCCGCCCGCGGACGAGAGCATCCGCTGCTGCCAGATCAGGTAGTCCACGCCCAGCTCGGCCCAGTGGGCGCGGTGGTAGGCGACGATCGCGTCCCCGAGGGCGGCGTCGGACATCACCATGTAGTCCAGCGCGAGGCCCGAGGGGTGCCCGCCCGGGTCGGCGGCGCTGGCCCGGGTGCCGCCGAGGGTGATCCCCGCGGCGCCGGGGACGTTGCTGATCACGGCGTCCGCCGCGGTCTGGACCTGCGGCTTGACGCTGCCGGCGGTGTTGGAGATCCGGGCGACCGCCGTCGCCGCCACGGAGGCGGCGGCGGTCGCGGCGGCCCGGGCCTGCTGCTGCGTGGGCGTCGCCGCGGCGGGCGCTGCGGCCGCCTGCTCCGCGGCCGCGGCCTCCTCCGCCGCCTTCGCCTCGGCCGCCTCGGCCTCGGCGCGGGCGGCGGCCTCCGCCTCGGCCTGCTGCCGGTCGAGCTCGGCCTGGTCGGCCGCGGCCTGGGCCTCCTGGGCCGCGATCTGCTCGGCCTCGCGGCTGCTGCGGCTGGCCGCCAGGTCCTGCAACGGGGCGAGGTCCTCGGCGACGTCGACCGGCCCGGAACGCGAGGTCAGCCCCAGCTCCTGGGCGACGCTCACCGACTGCGGGGTGCCGGCCTCGGCCTGGGCGCCCGGGTCCACGCCGACGAGGGTGTTGACCAGGAGGGCGCCGGCGGCGGCCACCCCGAGGTAGAGCGCGGGACGGCGGAGGCCCGAGGGCGGGCGACGGCGGAGGGCGAGCGGGCCACGACGGCCCGAGGTGGTGGTGCGGGGATCCATGGGTGCGGGTGCTCCGGGGGTGCGGCGGGGTCGGCCGGGCGAGGCGGACCGCGAGGGATGCGGGCTGCGGACCGGCGCCGGGTCGCGGGGCCACCGGGCACCGGCGGCTCGGCCGGTGCGGTTCATCGGTGGCGGTGGGCGACCGGCGGGACGCCGGGTGCGCGTGCGGTCAGGTCCGGGGACGCCCCTGGAGGCGGCGGTGCCGGCGGGCGCGTGGTGGTGCGGCAGTGCAGGGGCGCGCCATGCGGCGGCTCTCCGTTTCTTCCGTCGTGCCGCCTACCGGGTTAGCTGACGGATTCGGGCTCAGAAGTTGCCCTACCCGCACCAGGACGTGCCCGGCGCGCGATTCACCCCAGAACTTCGGTGGGTCCCCGGCTCACCCCGAAGGGCAACTCGGCGGCGCCCGGCAGACCTCCCCGGATGGGGAGAGAACGATCGGTCGGGCTCCGCCACGGTAACCGTCGTTATGCAGTCGTGACAATGCGGAAGCGGCCACTTCCGCAGATCGTGACGCGTGTCGCGGCAGCTCGCCGGCCCCTTCGGTGGTGTAGGGCGGGCCGTTCAGCCCGCGTCGGCCCAGGACCGGACGACGGCGACGTCGAGCGGGAAGTCCACCGGGAAGGCGCCGAACAGCAGCCGCCCGGCCGTGGTGGCCGCGGCGCGCACCGCCTCGGCCACGGCGTCGGCCAGGTGCTCGGGGGTGTGCACGACGACCTCGTCGTGCAGGAAGAAGGCCAGGTGCGCCCGGGTCTCCAGCGGCCCGTCGCCGCCCAGCCGCCAGAGCCGGTTGCGGAGGTCGGCCAGCCAGCACATCGCCCACTCCGCTCCGGTGCCCTGGACGACGAAGTTGCGGGTGAACCGGCCCCAGGCGCGGCGGGCGCGGTCGCGGTCCTCCCGGGACCCGGCCTGATCCGCGGCCTCGCCGAGCCCGTCCGCCCGCTGCGCCCACGCCCCGGTGGGCGACGGCGACCCCCGGCCCAGCAGGGTGTGCACCACCTCGCCGCGCTCGCCGGCCCGGGCGGACTCCTCGACCAGGCCGATGGCGCGCGGGTAGCGGCGGGCGAGCCGGGGCATCATGCGACCGCTCTCCCCGCGCGTGCCGCCGTACATGGCGCCGAGGATGCCCAGCTTCGCCTCCGTCCGGGTCGCCACTGCACCACCGGCGACCATGCCCGCGTAGAGGTCCGAGGCCCGCGCCGCCTCGGCCATCGCGGTGTCCGCGCTCATCCCGGCGAGCACCCGGGGCTCCAGCTGGGCCACGTCGGCGACGACGAACCGCCAGCCGTCGTCCGCGACCGCCGCGGGGCGGATGAGCGTGGGCACCGAGAGCGCACCCCCGCCGTGGGACGCCCACCGACCCGTGACCACCCCGCCCGGCAGGAAGGCCGAGCGGAACCGCCCCGCCTGCACCCAGGTCTCCAGCCAGCTCCAGCCGTTCGCCGTGAGCAGCCGCATCAGCTTCTTGTACTCGAGCAGCGGGGGGACGCACGGGTGGTCGAGCTGCTCGAGGGTCCACGAGCGGGTGTCGGCCACCGGGAGACCGGCCTGCTGGAGGGCCCGCAGCAGCTCGGCCGGCGAATCGGGGTTGAGCGACGGGGTGCCCAGCGCCGCGCGGATCTCGCCCAGCAGCCGCTCGAGCACCGCGGGGCGCCCACCGCTTCCCGGGCGCGGGCCGAGCAGGTCGGTGAGCAGGCGCTCGTGCACGTCCGCCCGCCACGGCAGGCCGGTGTGCGTCATCTCGGCGGCCACCAGGGCGCCGGCGGACTCCGCCGCGAGCAGCAGCGCGAGCCGGTCGCCGTGCGGGGAGGCGGCCAGGGCCGCCTGCTGGCGCCGCTGCTCGGCCACCGGGTCGAGCAGGTCGGCCGGGTCGGCCAGCGGGAAGAGGGCGGACTCCGGCGGCGGGCCGGGCTGCAGCGCGTCCCACCCGTGGGTGTCGTCCCCCGTGAGCAGCTCCTGGGCCGCGAACGGGGACCGTCGCAGGATCGCGTGCCCGAGCCGCAGGTCGGTGCAGCGCTCGACGCGGACCCCCGCCGCCAGCAGCGCGGGGTACCAGCGGGTGGTGTCGTCCCACACCCAGCGGACGGGTGCGGCAGCGGCCTCCCGCTGCGCCACGACGGCGGGCAGTCCCCCGGCCGGGACGCGAGTGACCGACCCCGTCGACCCGTCGTCGGCGAGCTCGGTGATCTCCACCGCGGACTCCCGGCGGCGGAGCAGGACCCGCTGCACGTGCGGTCGGCCCTACCGGGCGGACGGGCCGCCCCGGCCGAGCAACCGGTGCAGGCAGCGCGCCGGGGCACCGAGGACGGCCCGGGCCACGTGCACGCCCAGCCGCAGCAGGTCGGCGTAGTCGGGCGGGCGGACGGTGGCACCCGCCCCGGCCCGGCCGGGTGACGGCCGGTCGGCGGCCGGCCCCCGGGCCTCGTCGACCGGCGGGGCCGGCGCCTGGGCCTCGGTGAGGAGCAGGTCGACCGCCGACCGGCGTCGCGGGCCCCGGAGCGAGTCGAACGACGGGATGGCCGGCGCCACCGGACCGTCGTCCTCGGACGGCTCGTCACCGCCCGGCCGCCCACCGGTCGGCCGGCTGCCCACCGCCGCGCCGGCGCCCGGCAGCTCGGCCGGCGGCTCCGGGACGACGGCGCGGATCGCCGCGACCAGGCCCGGTCCGAGGCCGGCGACGGCGCCGAGCTCCCTCCGGGTGAGCGCGGCGAGCGCCTCGACGTCGGTGATCCCCGCCCGGGTCAGCGCGCTGACGGCCCGCGTCGGCAGACCCAGGTCACGGATCGTCCCGGCGCGCTGTCCCGCTGAGCTGGTCGGCATGTCGGTCAACCCTAGCGATGCCGGCTCGCGGTCGCGCCGGCAGCACGGTCAGACCTCGGTCACCTCGTAGGTGTGCCCCGCCGCGCGCAGCCGCTCCACGAGCACCTCCCCCAGCGCCGTCGCCGGCGTCAGCGAACCGGCCCGGTCGGGCAGCCGCTCCCCGTCGAGGGCGAGCGCCAGCGCCGCCTCGCCGAGCATGACGGCGGTGGCGGCGTAGCCCGGGTCGCCACTGCCCGCCGCGGTCGCGCGGTAGCGGCGGCCGCCCTCGGTGGTGGCGTCGACCACCATCCGGAACCAGCCCTTCCGCCGGACGGACTCGCTCGGCCCGCTGCCCGGCGCGGGCAGCACCCGGTCCAGCAGCGCGCGGGTGGGCGCCAGGCTCATGGCGGACACGGTGGCGACCAGCCCGGCGGAGACACCGGCCGCTGCCACGGCACCGAACGGCCCGCGCCCCACCCCCATGACCTCGCCGTAGCGCAGGTCGCGCCCGTACGCCCAGCCCTGGAGCGCGTTGCTTCGCCGCACGATGCGGGTGTTGAACGGCGCCATGACGAAGGCGGCCGTCCATCGCCCGTCGTCGGTCCGGCTCGGCAGCGCGCCGTCGGGGGGCTGCGGGGTGTCGGGCTCGGCAGCCCGGTCCGGGCTCAGCGCGAACGGGTCGCCGACGACGCGACGCAGCAACGGGTCCTCCTGCATCGCCTCCACCTGGGCCCGCATCGAGTCGATCGTGCCGCCGCTGAACCCACCCCGGGCCGTGGCGACCAGCTGGACGTCGCGGAGGCCTCCTGCACCGTCGGCGGCGGCCCGCCGTCCCAGCAGGAGGACGCTGAGGTCGGACGGGATGGAGTCGTAGCCGCAGGCGTGGACGAGGCGGGCGCCGGTCTCCTTCGCGGCGGCGTCGCATCGCTCGATGGCGTCACGGACGAACAGGACCTCACCGGTCAGGTCGGCGTAGTGCGTGCCGGCCCGCGCGCAGGCCTCCACCACCGGCAGCCCGTACCGGGCGTAGGGGCCGACCGTGGTGACCAGCACCCGGGTGGCGCAGGCGAGCGCGTCCAGCGACGCGGGATCGGTGGAGTCGGCCTCCTCCAGCGGCCAGTCGCGGCCGGCGGCCGGCAGCGCGTCGCGGACCTCCTCCAGGCGCCGCCGGGAGCGTCCGGCCAGCGCGATGCGGGTCTCCTGCGGTGCGTGCTCGGCCAGGTAGGCCGCGAGCAGCCGCCCGACGAAGCCGGTGGCCCCGTAGACGACCAGGTCATAGGTCCGTCCCTCATCTGCCATGCCGCCATCCTGACCTGCCCGGGGAGCACCGGCAGCCCGCGCTCCCCCGGGGCGCCACCTCACGGGGAGGTCACGGGATGGCACACGGGTCACTCCGACCTCCCCCGTGCGCAAGGAACTGCGGGGAGGTGCCGATGGAGGTCGCATGGCAGTGCGGCTCGCAACGGTGCGGACCGCGACCCGTCATCAGGTCGCGGCCCAGACGTCGACGTCCCCGTGGTGGCGGTCGGCGGTGGTCTACCAGGTCTACCTGCGCTCGTTCGCCGACGGCAACGGCGACGGCATCGGGGATCTCGCCGGGCTGCGGTCCCGGCTGCCCTACCTGGCGTGGCTGGGTGTCGACGCGGTGTGGATCAACCCGCACTACCCCTCCGGGGGTGCCGACGGCGGCTACGACATCGTCGACTACCGCGCCGTCGACCCCGACTACGGTGACGTCTCCGACCTGGAGGCGCTCGTCGCCGAGGCCCGCGCCCTCGGCCTGCGCGTGGTGCTCGACGTCGTCCCCAACCACACCTCCGACCAGCACCCGTGGTTCCAGGCCGCGCTGGCCGACCCGGACTCCCCGGAGGCCGACCGCTACCACTTCGCGCCGCCGTCGGAGGAGCCGCCGAACAACTGGCAGTCGCTCTTCGGCGGACCGGCCTGGTCGCGCACCCCCGACGGCCGCTGGTACCTGCACCTGTTCGCCCCCGAGCAGCCCGACCTCAACTGGCGCGACCCGGCCGTCGCCGCCGACTTCGAGCGGACGCTGCGCTTCTGGCTCGACCGCGGCGTCAGCGGGTTCCGCGTCGACGTCGCCTACGGCCTGTTCAAGGACGCCGGCCTGCGGGACAACCCGGGCGCCTACTCCCCCACCCTGTTCGGGCACGGCCCCGAGCAGGCGATGACGTGGAACCAGCCCGAGGTGCACGACGTCTGGCGGCGCTGGCGGTCGATCTGCGACGAGCACCCCGACACCATGCTCGTCGGCGAGGTGTGCCTGGCCGACCCGCGCGAGGTGGCCCTGTACTCGCGGCCCGACGAGATGCACCAGTCCTTCAGCTTCCGGCTGCTGAAGTCGGCGTGGTCGACCGAGGCCTTCGCCGACGGCGTGCGCAGCGCGCTGGACGCCTTCGGCGAGGTCGGCGCCCCGGTCTCCTGGGTGCTCGGCAACCACGACAAGGACCGGCAGGTCACCAGGTTCGGCGGCGGCGCCGTGGGCGCCGCCCGCGCCCGGGCCGCCGCGCTGCTGATGCTGGCCCTGCCCGGCTCCGCCTACATCTACGCCGGCGACGAGCTGGGCCTGCCGCAGGCCGACGTCCCCGACGAGGCCAAGCGCGACCCGATCTTCTTCCGCAGCGGGGGCGCCCGCAGCGGGCGGGACGGCTGCCGCGTGCCGATGCCGTGGAACCCCTCCCCGGGGGTCGGCTTCTCCGCCCAGCCCGACGCCGAGCCCTGGCTGCCGATCCCCGACGAGTGGGACCGGTACGCCGTCTCCCGCCAGTCGCGCGACGGCGGCTCGATGCTGACCCTGTACCGGCGCGCGCTGGCGCTGCGCGAGGCGCACCCGGCGCTCGGCTCGGGCGAGGCCACGGTCAGCACCCGGGGCGACGTCCTCACCGTCCGGTGCACGGCCGCCGACGGCAGCGTCGTGCGGTGCGTGGTCAACATGGGGACCGGCACGACGCTGGTGCGCACGCGCGGCACGGTGCTGCTGGCGTCGAACACCAGCGTGCGGCGGTCACCGGCCACCGTGGCGCTGCCCCCGCACACGGCGATCTGGCTCGCCGAGAGCTGAGCTCCTCCCTACGGGTCATGTCCGCGCCCCTGGGGTTGGAGCCGTCCCGGCGACCGGCCGATCGAGGTCTGGTGACCAGCGTGGCGGAACGATCCGGTGGGGAAGGCGGCTCCGCCGTCCCCGGATCGGCTGCCATGGACGCCGGTGCCGCGGGGTTGCGGGAACGGATCGCCGAGCTGGAGGACCGCTCCCGGTTCGACGACGACGGCCTGGAGGAGCGGGCCGAGCGGGCTCTCGCCGACGCTCGCGAGGTCGGGACGGCCGAGCTGGAACAGCGCGCCCGGCTGGTCGAGGCCGACCTGGTGCGGCGGCGCGGCAACATCGCCGAGGCCGGCCGGCTCGCCCAGGAGATCCAGCGCTGGGCTGCCGACCACGGCTCCCGCTGCCTCCTGGCGCGCAGCCACTTCGTCCTGGCCGCGGTGTTCCAGGAGCTGGGCGATCTGTCCCTGGCGCTGGAGAACGCCGTCCGCGCCGTCGAGCTGCTCGACGAGGACGTCCGGCCCCAGCAACGGATCGACCACCACGCCCGGCTGGCCGACTGCCTGGGGCTCAACGGCGACCTCGCCGCGCGGGAGCGCTACGACCACGTGCTCCGGCTCGCCGACGAGATCGGCGACGTCGACCGGCAACTGCTGGTGCTCAACAACCGCTCCTACTGCGAGATCCTCTCCGGTCACTTCGAGGAGGCCCTGGTCTGGAGCACGAAGCTGCAGGACCTGGCGGCGCGGCACGGCGTCCCCCTCCGAGTCGGTCGGCTGGACACCGTCGGCCGCGCGCTGCTGGCGCTGGACCGGCTGGAGGACGCCGAGGCCGCACTGCTGCCCGGTCTGCACCCGGAGGTCCTCGACGCCTCGCTGGACGGTGACGCAGGTGCGGACTTCCTGCTGACCCTGGCCGAGATCCGCCGTCGCCGGGGGCACCTCGACCGGGCCCGGGACAGCCTCGACGAATGCGTGCGCCGCTGCGAGCGGTACGGGCTGACGTCCATCCGCGTGCGCGCCCGCCGGGAGGAGGCCGAGCTGCACGCCGCCGCCGGGGACTTCCGGGCCGCGTACGAGGAGCACCGGCTGTACTGCGACGAGCTCGTCGAGCTCCAGTCGGCCGAGCGCGACGCCCGGGCCCGGGCGCTGCAGGCCATGTACGAGACCACCGAGGCCCGCCGGCAGAGCCGGCGGTACCGCGAACTGTCGCTGCGCGACCCGCTCACCGGCCTCTACAACCGCCGCTACGTCGACGACGAGCTGCCGCGCGTGCTGGCCGCGCACCCCGGCGAGGTGACGGTGGCGCTGCTGGACCTCGACCACTTCAAGCAGATCAACGACACGTGCTCGCACGAGGTGGGCGACCGGGTGCTGCGCACCGTGGCGGAGCTCCTCCAGGCACACGGCCGTCCGGAGTCCGCCGCCGAGGGCTCGTTCGTCGCCCGGCTCGGCGGGGAGGAGTTCCTCCTCGTGCTGGCCGGCGCCGCCCCCACCACCGCGACGCGGCACCTGGAGGACGTCCGCCGGACGATCGCGGAGCACCCGTGGGGGGAGCTGACCGGTGGCCTGCCGGTCACCGTCAGCATCGGCACGGCCGGCGGCGGCAGCACACCGGCGGACGCGCTCGGCCGGGCCGACGCCGCCTTGTACGCCGCCAAACGGCGGGGTCGCGACCGGGTCGTCGCTGCCTAGGACCCGTGCCGCCACGCCCCGGAGGTCAGACGGGCTCGACGCCGAAGATCCCGGCCAGGCGCTCGATCTTGCGGGCCCGCCCCAGCCGGGGCAGGTCACTGCCGTCGCGGATCACCTGCCCGCGGGCGTCGAAGTCGGCGAGGAAGTCCCGCGCCCAGGCGACGTCGGAGGGCGCCGGGCTGATGACCTCGTTGATGACCGGCAGCTGGTCCATGTCCAGGCACAGCTTCCCGGTCAGGCCGAGGGAGACGGTGACGGCGCTCTGCTCCCGGAGCACCGGGAGGCTGCTGCTCACGGTCGGCCCGTCGATCGGACCCGGGAGTCCACCGATGCGGCTGGCCAGCACCAGGCGGGTCCGCGGGTAGGACATGGCCAGCTCGTCGGCGCTCGTACCGGTGTCGCGGCGGTAGTCGCCGCTGCCGAAGGCGAGCCGGAAGGCCCCGCGGGCACGGGCGATGTTCACCGCCTCCTCGATGCCGAGGGCCGACTCGACCAGCGCCAGGACGGGCGTGGCGCCACCGAGCCGGTCGAACGTCTCGGTCACGTGCTCGGCGGCCTCGGCCTTGGCGAGCATGACGCCGAGCAGCCCAGGCACCCCGGCCAGCCCGGCCATGTCGTCGGCCCAGTAGGGCGTGGAGTGGTCGTTGATCCGCACCCAGGCGCTGCGCCCCTCCTGGGAGAGCCACTGGGCGACGCCCTCGCGGGCCTCCGCCTTTCGCGCGGGGTCGACGGCGTCCTCGATGTCGAGCACCACCGAGTCCGCCCTCGACTCGTGCGCCACGTCGAACAGCTCCGTGCGGGCGCCGTTCACCAGCAGCCAGGAGCGTGCGTCCTCGGGCCCGACCTTCCTGCTTCTCACCACGGTCCCATCCTCGTACGGATCCCCTCCCAGCACCGCCCGGCGCGCCCGCGCCGATCGGTCCGGACGACCTGACCGGTGCGTGCGCCCCCGTCTTCCCGCCCGCACGTGTTCCCGGGCCTGCCCTGGGTAGGGCGACCACGCACGGACGATCCCGTACGAGAGGAGCACTCGTGACCGAGGGAGACCTGGAGCAGACCGGCACCGGAGACGCCGCCAAGCGCATCGGCCAGGCGCCGACGACCACCGACGTCACCGACCCGGAACGCTCGTCCCGCAACACCGCTGCCGGCTCGGGCTCCGAGCCCGGCGAGGGCCCGGTGCAGCCCGCAGCCGACGAGGGCGTCGACCCCTCGGCGAGCATCGAGCCGCACAACGAGGGTCTGGCCTGAGGCCGCGGCCCGTCGCCGGCCCCCTCCGGGGAGGCGCGCGACGGGCCGCTGTCAGGCCCTGGCCACCCGGGGGGCGACCTCGGTCCCCAGCAGCTCGATGCCGCGGAGCAGGTCCTCGTGCGCCAGCCGCGGGTTGGTCATCTGCAGCGCCACCCGGTCCACGCCCCCCAGCTGCTCGGAGACCCGCAGCAGCTTGGCGGCCACGGTCTCCGGGTCGCCCATGAAGAACGCGCCGTCCGGCCCGCTGGTCGCGTCGAACTGCGACCGGGTCGGCGTGGCGAAGCCCCGCTCCCGGGAGATCTTCGCGAACATCTCGTGCCAGCCGGGGTAGATCGTGTCCGCGGCCGCCTGCGTGCTCTCCGCGACGAAGCCGAACACGTGCAGCCCGACCTGCAGCGCCTCGGGCGGGTGCCCGGCATGCGCACCCGCCCGCCGGTACAGATCCACCAGCGGGGCGAACTGCCGTGGCTCCCCACCGATGACCGCCACCATCAGCGGTAGGCCGAGCAGCCCGGCCCGGGCGAAGGACTCCGGGGTGCCGCCGACGCCCACCCAGATGGGCAGCGGGTCCTGCAGCGGGCGCGGGTACACGCCCTGCCCGGTCAGGGACGGCCGGTGCTTCCCCGACCAGGTGACGTGCTCGGACGCCCGGATGCGCAGCAGCAGGTCCAGCTTCTCGGCGAACAGCTCGTCGTAGTCGGCGAGGCTCAGCCCGAACAGCGGGAAGGCCTCGGTGAAGGACCCGCGACCCACCACGAGGTCGATCCGGCCCCGGGAGATCAGGTCGAGGGTGGCGAACTGCTGGAAGACCCGGACCGGGTCGGCAGCGCTCAGCACGGTGACCGCGCTGCCGAGGCGGATGCGGGAGGTGCGCGCCGCCGCGGCGCCGAGGATCACCGGCGGCGCGGAGTCGTAGTACTCGCTGCGGTGGTGCTCGCCGATGCCGAACGAGTACAGCCCCACCCGGTCGGCGAGCTCGATCTCCTCCAGCAGGTGGGCCATCCGCTCCTCCGGGCCGATCAGCCGCTCGGTGCGCGGATCGGTCACCGCCGCGACGAAGCTGTCGACGCCGACGTGCATGGAGGTCCTCCAGGAGCTCGGTGGGGGCGGGACCGGGTGGTCCCGTCGCCCAGTCAACACCGCGACCGCGCCGGCCGCGCCCGCTCCCCGGGGTGCCCCTCCCCCGGCACGGCGTCCTCCGTGAGCCCCACCGGCGGTGGCGGTGAACCGCCGGACCCGGGGGTCAGCCGGCCGGGACCACCCGGTCCAGCCAGGCCAGCAGGTCGGCGACGACCTCGTCGCGGTTGGTCTCGTTGAACACCTCGTGCCGGGCGCCCGGGTAGGCCCGCAGCGTCACGTCCTCCACGCCGGCCCCGCGCAGCCGGTCGACGAGGACCTGGACGAGCGCCAGCTGCCCGTTGAGCGGGTCCGCGTCGCCGACCGCGACGTACACCGGCAGGTCGCCGCGGATGCCGCGCAGCCGGTCGGCGTCGGCCAGCTGCCGCCCCGAGACGAACATCTGCCGGCTGTCCGCGGTGGCGAGGCCGAACCCGCATCGCGGATCGGCGACGTAGGCGTCGACCTGCGCCTCGTCGCGGGAGAGCCAGTCGTAGTCGGTGCGGGCCGGCGCGAACGGCGCGTTGAACGCCGAGAGGTCCGTCGGTCCGTCGAGGTCGACGACGGGCTCGAGCAGGTCCAGCACCGTCGTCCCGGTGAGCACCAGGCCGGCGAGGTCGGCGGAGTGGTCGAGGACGTACTGCTGGGCGGCGAAGGAGCCCATGCTGTGGCCGAGCAGCACCAACGGGGCGTCGGGCAGCTCGGCGCGCACGTGCGCGGTGAGCCGGCCGATGTCGCGCACCAGCTCGTCCCAGCCGCCGGGGCCGAGCTCTCCCCGGTGGCCGTCCTGCGCGGTGGCGCCGTGCCCGCGGTGGTCCTGGCCGACCACCACCCAGCCGGCGCCGGTCAGCGCGGCGGCCAGCGGTTCGTAGCGGAGCAGGTGCTCGCCCATCCCGTGGGTGAGCTGGACGATCCCCCGCGCGGGCCCGGCGGGGTCCCACCGGTAGGCGGTGACGCGGACGTCGGAGGCGGAGTCGAAGGAGAAGGTCTGATCCGGCATGCCGGGAGGCTACGGGTGCCCGGGGGCCGCCACGCGTCCACGGACGACGTCGGGTCCCCGTCCAGCCGGGTGCCGGCCGGCCGCCGGGGTGGCGCGCGCGAGGACCGGCGGCCGGCTCAGCCCGACTCGGCGATCCGCTTGATCGCGGCGAGGGTGGCGGGGATGCCCTCGTGTGCCTGCCGGGTGCGCTCGGCGATCTGCTCGTCCGCCCGCTCCCCGTAGCGCTCGGCGAAGAGGGCCAGCCCACCGGGCAGGAACTCCCAGGACTCGGTGAGCTCCGTCCCGCCGTCGACGGGGGCGAGCGTGAAGCTCCAGTGCACCAGGTTGCCGCCGACGACCCAGGCGAACTCCCGGCCGCGGTCGGCCACCACCACCTCCGAGCGCGTCTCCCAGGTCCGCTCCGGGGTGACGTTGCGGCCGCTGAACCAGTCGCCGACCGCGCCCGACGCGCCCTCGTCCCACCAGCACTCCCGGCAGACGGGGCTCCACTCCCCGGTGCGGGTCACGTCGGAGACCAGGTCGTACAGGTCCTCGGGCGACGTCGCGATGGTGATCGACCGGGAGTGACGCAGCTCGCTCATCGGCGCAGTCTCGCAGGCGACCTGCGTGGTTGAGCGCGACCCTCCGGGTATGCGCGCCGCGTGGAAGAGCTGCTGCAGGACGTCGTCGACGTCCTCGTCGTCATCGTGGAGGCCTGCGGCGCCGCCGTGATCATCATCGGCGCCGTCTGGGCGTTCATCCGGTTCCTGTGGGCCGGCCTGCGGCACCGCGATGTGCACGGCTTCGTGCCGGTCCGGCTGACGCTGGGCCGGTTCCTCGCCCTGGGGCTGGAGTTCCAGCTCGCGAGCGACGTCCTGCGCACCGCCGTGGCGCCCAGCTGGGAGGAGATCGGGCAGCTCGCCGCCATCGCCGCCATCCGGACGGCGCTGAACTACTTCCTCGGCAAGGAGATCGCCGAGGAGCGCCGCGAGGTCGCGGAGGACCGCGACCGGTCCGCCCAGGGATCGGACGACGCCGCATCACCGCGGCACGCGGGCGGGACGGCGCCGGACCGTCGTGGGCGGCCGGGGTGAACGCCTGGCTGGCCACGGTCGCCGGTGCGGCCGCGCAGGTGGTCGTCGTGGTCGCCCTGCTCTCCGGCGCGCTGGCGCTGGCCGTGACCCGTCAGCCGGCACCGGCCCTCGGGATCGCTCTCGACCACCTGGTCGCGGCCGGGCTGCTCCGGCTGGTCGGCGAGCCGAGCTGGCAGGCGATCATGACCGCGGCGGTGGTCATCGCCATCCGGCACCTGGCCGGCTACGGCCTGCGCCTCGGAGCCGCGTCCTGGCACAGCGCCTCGGTCTCCCGCGCGGTCCGGTCCACCCTCGTCCCGCGGCGGCTGCAGGACGAGGTTCGCCGTGCCCTCTCCCCCGCCTGGCGGCGGTGACGCCGTCGTCCTGGCGCACCTGCGGGCCACGACCCGGCTGCCCTGACCCGGCCCGCGGTCACCGGGCGGTCAGGACCGCCCGGGACCCGCCGACGCCGGTGTCTGCCCGCCCTCCAGGTCGCCCTCGGTGTCGAGGTAGGCCTGCTGCAGCTCGGCGAGCAGCGCCGGATCCGGCTCGGCCCACATCTTCCGGTCCACCGCCTCGAGCAGCCGCTCGGCGATGCCGTGCAGCGCCCAGGGGTTGGACTTCTCCAGGAACTCCCGGTTCTCCGGGTCGAGCACGTAGGTCTGGGCCAGCTTCTCGTACATCCAGTCGGCGACCACGCCGGTCGTGGCGTCGTAGCCGAACAGGTAGTCGACGGTGGCGGCGAGCTCGAAGGCGCCCTTGTAGCCGTGCCGGCGCATGGCGGCCAGCCACTTGGGGTTGACGACGCGGGCCCGGAAGACGCGGGCGGTCTCCTCGGTGAGCGACCGGGTGCGCACCTGCTCGGGCCGGGTGGAGTCACCGATGTAGGCCGCGGGCGCCCGGCCGGTCAGCGCCCGGACCGTGGCCACCATCCCGCCGTGGTACTGGAAGTAGTCGTCGGAGTCGGCGATGTCGTGCTCGCGGGTGTCGACGTTCTTCGCCGCGACGGCGATCCGCTTGTACGCGGCCTCCATGTCCGGGCGCGCCTGGACGCCGTCGAGATCACGGCCGTAGGCGTAGCCGCCCCAGACGGCGTAGACCTCGGCGAGGTCGGCGTCCCCCCGCCAGTTGCGGGAGTCGATCAGCGGCAGCACCCCGGCCCCGTAGGCGCCCGGCTTCGAGCCGAACACCCTGGTGGTGGCCCGGCGCCGGTCACCGTGGGCCGCCTCGTCCGCGTCCACGTGCGCCTTCACGAAGTTGGCGTCGGCCGGCTCGTCGAGGCCGGCGACCAGGGTGACGGCGTCGTCGAGCATGGTGACCACGTGCGGGAAGGCGTCCCGGAAGAAGCCGCTGATCCGCACCGTGACGTCGATCCGCGGCCGGCCGAGCTCGTCGAGCGGGACCGGCTCCAGCGCGGTGACCCGCCGCGAGGCGTCGTCCCACACCGGCCGGACCCCGAGCAGCGCGAGCACCTCGGCCACGTCGTCGCCGGAGGTGCGCATCGCCGAGGTACCCCAGACCGAGAGCCCCACCGAGCGCGGCCACTCGCCGGTGTCGGCGCGGTACCGCTCGAGCAGCGACTCCGCCATCGCCTGACCGGTCTCCCACGCCAGCCGGGAAGGCACCGCGCGCGGGTCGACGGAGTAGAAGTTGCGCCCGGTCGGCAGCACGTTGACCAACCCGCGCAGCGGGGAGCCCGACGGCCCGGCGGGCACGTAGCCGCCCTCGAGCGCGTGCAGGGTCGCGTCCAGCTCGTCGGTGGTGCGCGCCAGCCGCGGCACCACCTCCTCGACGGCGAACCGCAGCACCGCGGCGACGGCGTCGTCGTCCCGGTCCAGCCCCTCCCGCACGACCTCGGGGACGGCGGCCGCCGTCCAGCCGCGGGTCTCCATGCCGCCGACCAGCGCGGCCGCGAGCTCCTCGACCCGGTCGGTCTCGCGCAGGCCCGCGGTGCCGTCCTCGGTCAGGCCGAGCGCCTCGCGCAGCCCGGGCAGGGCGACCGAGCCGCCCCAGATCTGCCGGGCCCGCAGCATCGCCACGACGAGGTCGACCCGATCCTGCCCGGCCGGCGGGGTGCCGAGCACGTGCAGCCCATCACGGATCTGCGAGTCCTTGATCTCGCAGAGCCAGCCGTCGACGTGCAGGATCATCTCGTCGAAGTGGTCGTCCTCCGGCCGCTCGTTCAGCCCCAGGTCGGCATCGAGCTTCGCCGCCTGCAGGAGCGTCCAGATCTGCGCGCGCACCGCCGGCAGCTTCGCCGGGTCCATCGCCGCGACGTTGGCGTGCTCGTCGAGCAGCTGCTCCAGCCGGGCGATGTCGCCGTAGGAGTCGGCGCGGGCCATCGGCGGCACCATGTGGTCGATCAGCGTGGCATGGGCGCGGCGCTTGGCCTGGCTGCCCTCGCCCGGGTCGTTGACCAGGAACGGGTAGATCAGCGGCAGGTCGCCGATCGCGGCGTCCGGCCCGCAGGAGGGCGAGAGCCCGACGGTCTTGCCCGGCAGCCACTCCATGTTCCCGTGCTTGCCGACGTGGACCAGCGCGTGCGCACCGAACACCGACCGCAGCCACCAGTAGGCGGCGAGGTAGTGGTGGGACGGCGGCAGGTCGGGGTCGTGGTAGATCGCGATCGGGTTCTCGCCGAAGCCGCGCGGCGGCTGCACCATCACCACGACGTTGCCGGCGCGGAGCGCGGCGAAGACGATCGCCTGGTCCTGGCCGGACCCGTCCACGAAGAGCGAGCCGGGGGCCTCGCCCCAGTGCTCGACCACGGCCGCGCGCAGGTCGGCGGGGAGGGTGGCGAAGAAGCGCCGGTACTCGGCCGCCGGGATGCGGACCGGGTTCCCGCTCAGCTGCTCCTCGGTGAGCCAGTTCTCGTCCTGCCCGCCGGCGGCGATCAGCGCGTGCACCAGCGCGTCACCGTCGAGGTCGGCGACGCCGGGCAGCGCGTCGGGGCCGTCGAACGGTCCGATGTCGTACCCGGCGCCGTGCATCGCGGCCAGCAGCCGGACGACCGAGGCCGGGGTGTCCAGCCCCACCGCGTTGCCGATGCGGGCGTGCTTGGTCGGGTAGGCGCTGAGCATGACGACGATCCGGCGCTCCGCGGGCGGGGTGTGCCGCAGCCGGGCGTGGGCGACGGCGGTGCCGGCCACCCGCGCGGCCCGCTCGGGGTCGGGCACGTAGTGCGTCAGGCCGTCGGCGTCGGTCTCCTTGAAGGAGAACGGCACGCTGATCAGGCGGCCGTCGAACTCGGGGATGGCGACCTGGTTGCCGACGTCGAGCGGCGAGAGCCCGTCGTCGTCGGCGAGCCACTCCTCGCGGGAGCGGGTGAGGCACAGCCCCTGGATCACCGGCACGTCGAGCGCGGCCAGCGCACCGACGTCCCAGGCGCCGTCGTCGCCGCCGGCCTGCGCGGTCGCGGGGCGGGAGCCGCCGGCGGCCAGGACCGTGACCACCAGCGCGTCGGCCGTGCGGAGGGTGTCCAGCAGGTCGTCGGGGACGCTGCGCAGCGAGCTCACGAACACCGGCAGGGCGCGGCCGCCGGCCTCCTCGACCGCGGTGCACAGGGTTTCGACGAACGCGGTGTTCCCGGCCAGGTGGTGGGCGCGGTAGTAGAGGACCGCGACGGTCGGGCCGTCGCCCCGGGAGCTCCGCTCGAGCAGACCCCAGTCGGGCGCGACCGACGGCGGCTCGAACCCCTCCCCGGTGAGCAGCACGGTGTCGGAGAGGAACCGGTGCAGCTGGGTCAGGTTCTCCGGCCCGCCCTGCGCCAGGTAGCCGTGCGCCTCGGTCGCCACCCCCATGGGCACCGTCGAGAGCTCCATCAGCTCGGCGTCGGGCACCTGCTCCCCGCCCAGCACGACGACGGGGACGCCGGAGGCCAGCAGCGGCGCGAGCACCTCCTCGTACTGCCGGCGGACGCCCAGGATGCGGACGACGACCAGCTCGCTGCCCTCCGTGAGGGCAGCCATGCCGGCGGCGTCCAGGCGGGCGGGGTTGCCCAGCCGCCAGCCGGCGCCGCTGGCACGGGCGGAGAGCAGGTCGGTGTCGCTGGTGGAGAGCAGGGTGAACACGTGCGTGCGGCCTCCCTCGGGGTCCGCGCCCCGGGTCGTCGGGCACGGCAGCCGGAGTGTCTGGCTCGCCCCCGCTCCGCAGCGCAGCGTGGGCTCACAGTGGCGGGACCGCGCCGGGTTCGCACCGGCTTCCTCGCTGCACTGCCGTGATGTGCCGCAGACGCTACCGGGCGGACCACCGGAGGTCTCAGCCGTCGGCCCCGGCCCCGGCCCAGTCGACGACGCGGTCGGCCACGGCGGCCACCAGCGGGCGGTCGTGCGAGATCGCGAGGACACCGATGCCGGCCGACCGGCAGTGCTCGAGCAGCAGCCGCCAGATCGCCGCCTGGGTGACCGGGTCGAGGCTGGCGGTGATCTCGTCGGCCACCAGGTGGCGCGGCCGGGCCAGCAGTGCCCGGGCGAGGCCCACGCGCTGGAGCTGGCCGCCGCTGATCTCGTGCGGGCGGCGGTCCAGCCAGCCGGGGTCGACCAGCCGCGGGTCCAGCGCCGCCAGCTCGTCGTCCGGCGCACCGGTCGCGGCGAGCACCTGCCGCACCGTCCAGCGCGGGTCCATCGCCTGCTGCGGGTGCTGGAAGACGAGCTGCACCGGGTGCGGCGCCCGACCGGACCGGGGCTGCCGGCCGTCGAGGGCGATCCTGCCGCGCTGCGGCCGCACGAAACCGGCCAGCAGCCGCCCGAGGGTGCTCTTGCCACCGCCGCTCGGGCCGCACAGCCCGACCACCTCGCCCGGCTCGATCGCGAGGTCCACCCCCGCGAGCACCCACGGGCGGTCGCGGCCGTAGCGGAACCAGACGTCCTCGGCGCGCAGCATCACGCCTCCGTGGGCACGCGGAAGCCGTGCGCCGGCAGCGCCTGCCACATCGCCCGCGTGTAGGGGTGGGCCAGCCGCTCCCCCGTACCGGTGAAGTCGGCGGGCGCGGCCTCGTCCACGGTGCGCCCCTCCCGGCAGATCACCACCCGGTCGGCGACCTCGACGGCGGCCTCGAGCTCGTGGGTGATGAGCACGACGGCGCAGCCGTCGTCGGCCAGCCCGCGGAGCTCGGCCAGCGTCGACCGGACGGTCGCGGTGGGCAGCCCGGTGGTCGGCTCGTCGGCGAGCAGCAGCCGGGGCCGGCTCATGGTCGCCATCGCGACCAGCACCCGGCGGGCCATGCCGCCGGACAGCTCGTGCGGGTACCGGCGGAGCACCTCCGCACCGAGGCCGCGTCGCTCCAGCGCCTCCGCTGCGGCGCGTCGCGGATCGGGGTGCCCGGCCAGCCGCGCCGACCGCCGGACCTGGCGGCCGACGGGGCTCGTCGGGTCGAGGAACGCCGCCGACTGCGGCAGCAGCGTCGCCTCGCGACCGGCCAGCCGGCGCCGCTCCGCCGGCGCGCGCACGGTGCCGTCGAAGGCGATCGTCCCCCGCTCGACGGCGTTGGGCGGCAGCAGGCCCAGCACGGCGTGCGCGAGCAGGCTCTTGCCCGCGCCGCTGGCACCGACCAGGGCCACCACCCCGCCGGCCGGGACCGTGAGGTCCATGCCGGCCAGCGCGGTCACCGTGCGGCGGCGCAGCCCCCGCTCGTACTGGACGAAGTCCACCTCGAGCCCGCGGACTTCCAGCAGCGCGCTCACAGGTGGGCGCTCCGCGGGTCGAGCAGGGCGCGGCCGTTCTCCCCGATCGTGTCGACGAGCTTGACCACGGCCAGCAGGCACAGCCCCGGCAGGACCGCGAGCCACCACGCCCCCGCGCTCAGGTAGCGCATCGCCTCGGCCAGCAGCACCCCGATCGACGGCTCACCCGGATCCACGCCGAGCCCGAGGAACGACAGCGCCGCCTCGTGCAGGATCGCGTGCGGGAAGAGCAGGACCGTGCCGACGACGAAGTGGCCGGTCAGGTGGCCGGCCAGGTGGTGCCGGGCGATCCAGCCGCGACCCCGGCCGAGCTGCCGCGAGACGGCGACGTAGTCGGAGGAGACGACCTCGCGCGCCCGGCCGCGCAGCACCCGGGTCAGCGTCGGCCAGTGGGTCAGCGCCACGGCGAGCACCGTGGCGCGCGTACCGCCGCCGAGCGCGAACGCGAGCAGGATCAGCAGGACCAGGTGCGGCAGGGCGAGGAACAGGTCGACCAGCCAGCTCACGACCCGGTCGACGACGCCGCCGAAGACCGCGGCGGCGCAGGCCAGGACCAGCGCGATCCCGGCCGAGATCAGCGCCGCACTCGTCCCGACGAGGAGGCTGAGCCGGAGCCCGGACAGGACGCGGGCGAGCACGTCCCGGCCCAGCGGGTCGGTGCCGAACGGGTGCTCCGCCGACGGCGCCAGGTTGCGCTCGCCCAGCTGGGTGGTGACGGCGTCGTCGGCCGCCAACCCCCCGGCGACGAGGACGGCGAGCACCACCGCCAGCGACAGGCCGGTCCAGGCGAGGGTGCGGCGGCGGCGGTCACCGAGGAACCCCGGCCGGGCGGCCGGCTCGGCGGCGACGGCGCTCATCGCACCCCCTGCCCGGCCGGGGACGGGGCGGCCGGCGAGGGCGCCCGGTCGGGCAGCTCGTCGGGCGACGGGGGGCGGGGCGCGAGCACCGGGCCGCGCAGGCCGCGCCGCGCCCGGCGGGCGCCGGCGAGGTCCACCGAGACCCGTGGGTCCAGCCGCGCGTGGACGAGGTCACCGAGCTGGTTGCCGACGAAGACGAACACCGTCGTGAACAGCACGATGCCCAGCAGCAGGGGCACGTCCTGGCCCAGCGCGGCGGCCGTCGTCGCGGCGCCGAGCCCGGGGTAGGCGAACACCTGCTCGGCCAGCACGGCACCGCCGAAGAGCTCGCCCAGCGAGCTGAACTGCAGCAGCACGGCCGGCGCCGCGGCGTTGCGCAGCACCCGGTGGACGACGACGCCGCGCGTCGACTCCCCCTGCGCGCGGGCGAAGGCGACGTAGTCGCTGGCCAGCGCCTCGACGACCGCGTGGCGGGTGTGCAGGACGACCGGGGCGATGCCCACGATCGACAGCGTCAGCGCCGGCAGCGCCAGGTGGTGCAGGCGGTCCAGCAGCGTCACGTCCTCGGCGAGCGTGCCCACCGGCACGGCGCAGCACACCGGCGTCCACCCCAGCCGGACCGAGAAGACGTAGAGCAGGAGCAGCCCGACCCAGAAGGTCGGCGCGGAGGCCAGGGTGTAGGCCCACCAGCAGATCGCCCGGTCGGCGAAGCGTCCCCGCCGCGCCCCGGCGACCACGCCGAGCGCGAACCCGAACAGCCCCGACAGCAGCCAGGCGGTGGCCATGAGCGCCAGGCTGGCGAGGAAGCGCTCGCCGATGACCTCCGCGACCGGCTGGTTGAACGTCAGCGAGCGGCCGAGGTCTCCCTGCACGACCTGCCCCAGCCAGGCGGCGAAGCGTTCGGGCGCCGGCTCGTCCAGCCCCCACCGCTCGGCGATCTGCGCCCGCTGCTCCGGACCGATCGCGGCCACGTCGCCGCCGACGTAGGCGTTCACCGGGTCGACCGGTGAGTGGACCATCAGCGTGAACGAGGCCACCGCGACCGCGGCGAGGAGGAGCACGAGCCGCACCAGCCGGCCACCCGTCCACCGCAGCGCCGGTCGGGCGCGGCTCAGCAGCTCCACCGCCACCCGGCGATGCCCGCGGTGATCGGCCAGCCGTGCCCGTGCGGTTCGACCTGCGGCGAGCCCAGCTCGAGGCACTCGTCGACGAAGTAGGTGTGGTCGAGGTTGACCAGCCACGCCCACGCCGCGTCCCCCGACGGCCCGAAGCCGGTGCCCTCGCCGTCGTACTGGGCGGCCCGCCAGTGCGGGACGGCGCTCTCCTGGTCGGGCGCGGTCATCGCCGCTTCGAGCTGCTCGTCGACCGCCGGGTTCGCGTAGAAGCCGGGGTTCCAGTACTCGACCCCGGCCTGGCGCGAGGAGTAGAGGTTGTACATCTCGGTGGGGTCGTGGCTCCCCCAGCCGAAGAGGACGGCGTCGGCGTGCAGCCGCTGGTCGAGGACGTCCCAGCTCGCGCCGTCCGCGGTGACCTCGATGCCCACGGGCGCGAGCATGTCGGCGACGGAGAGCGCGAGCGCCTGCCGCAGCGAGTCGTCCGCGGGGTAGAGCAGCCGGAACGCCGCCGGGACGCCGTCCCGCTCCCGCACGCCGTCGCCGTCGGCATCCACCCAGCCTGCCTCGTCCAGCAGCTGCCCGGCCCGCGCCGGGTCGGCGTCCTCGATCGCCGCCGCCGGCTCCGCCCAGGGCAGCCCGTCGACCGGCCCGGTCGCCGGGGAGCCGAAGCCCTCCAGGACGCCGTCGACGAGCGCCGCCCGGTCCACCGCGTGGTTGACCGCCTGGCGGATCGCCCGGTCGGACGTCACGTCGTTGCCGATCGGCTGCCCGTCGTCGGTGGTGCGCCCCTCGTCCGGCACGTACGGGAACATGATCCCGCGGTTGTCGACCGACGGGACGGCGACCAGCCGCATGCCCGGCACCTGCGTCGTCGCCAGCGCGGACGGGACCGCGGCCATGTCCACCTGGCCCGCCGTGGCGGCCGCCAGCGAGGTGTCCTCACCGGTGAACTGGAAGACGATCCGCTCGAACTCCGGCTGCTCGCCGTAGTAGTCCTCGTTGCGGTCCACGATGAGCTGCTGCCCCTCGTCCCACTGCACGAAGGTGAACGGCCCCGAGCCCACCGGGTCGCGCGCGTAGTCCGGGCCGTGCGCGTGCTCGGGGACGATGCCCAGCGAGACGAGCCGGTTGACGAAGGTGCTCTGCGGTCGCGCCAGGCGGAGCTCCACGGTGTCCTCGTCGACGGCGACCGCCTCGGCCAGCGCGGTGACGTCGGTGAGGCCGCCGCTGCGGCTGGCGGTGGTGAAGGTGTAGGCGACGTCGTCGGGGGTGACCGGCTCGCCGTCGGTGAAGCGCGCGTCGGTGCGGATGTCGACGGTCCAGACCAACCCGTCGTCGCTCACCGACCAGTCGGTGGCCAGGTCGGGGACGAGATCGAGCTCCGCGTCCCGGGCCAGCAGGGTGGACTGGAACAGCGGCGAGCCGTACCGGCCCCAGCCGAGGGTCGGGTCGAAGCCGTCGTCCGGCTCACCGCCGATGGCCAGGCGCAGCTCGGCCGGCGGGGCGTCGTCGGCCGGCGCGGCCGCTCCCCCGCCGCCGCAGGCGCTCAGGGCGACCAGGGCCACCGCACCGATCGCGGCGACGCGCCCGGCCGGCCACTTCCCACCCATGCCCGCTCCCGTCGTCGACCCGTACCGACCGCCGACTCTATTGCAAAAGGTTCGCAACAGGTTGGACGGTGCCGGGACCGGCGCCGCCACCCGGCGCATCCGGATCGGGCCGCCCGGGCGAAGCAGGGGTGTCGACCCGTCCACCCCAGGGAGCCGTCATGGCATCGCGTCCCCACCTCCGCCGCACCGGCTCCGCCACCGGGGCCCCACCGGCGTCCGGCGCAGCCGCCGCGCCGGAGTCCCTCGCCCCACCTGCGGGCAGCCGCGGCCCGGCCGGGGTCCGGGTCCTCACCGTGCACCGGATCGGCGCACTGGTCGTCGCCGCGGTGATCGCGGTCTTCGGCATCCTCGGCTTCGCCGACGGGCTGGAGTTCTTCTCGACCGACGGCGAGCGGATCCTGGGCCTGTCGTCCAACGGCCTGCTGTCCACGGTGTCGGTGGTGACCGCCGCCGTGCTCGTCGCGGCAGCCCTCCGCGGCCCGCGCATCGCGTCGACGGTCATGATCGTCGTCGGCGTGCTGTTCCTGGTCTCGGCGCTGGCCAACCTGGCCGTGCTGCAGACCGGGTTCAACATCCTCGCGTTCCGCTTCACGAACGTCGTCTTCTCGGTCGTCGCCGGACTGGTCCTGCTGGTCCTGGGCGCCTACGGGCGGGTCAGCGGGAACCTGCCGCCCGACAGCCCCTACGCCCGCCCCGGCGTCGATGCCGGCGGTGACGACCCCGACCCGGCCGGCGAGCACCCCTCCACCCCGGCGGAGTTCGCCGCCGAGCGGGCGATGCGGGACGCCGAGGTGGCGGTCGTGCAGCACACCGCGACCCCCGACCAGCAGCGCCGCGTGGCGGCCATGTCAGCGGCGCACAGCCGGGGGGACCGCCGCCGGATCTGGCTCTCCTTCGACGAGCCCGCCGGCGGGGCGAGGCCGCAGGTGGCCGACCAGTAGCCGACCGCGGAGACCCGGTCCCTGGCCGCCCGCCAGCAGCGAGTTCACGGCGGGCAGCGAGGGGCCAGTCCGCCGCCGGGCCGTCGTGGAGCACGAACTCCAGGTCGAAGGTGCGGGCGACCGCACCGGCCTGACCGCCGACGACCTGCGGCGCTGCTCGTGGACTCCGAGACCCCCGCCTCCGGCCCGCTGCGGCTGCTCCGCGCACTGCCCCAGCACGGCGTCGACGTCGACGCGCCGGCCCGCCTGGTCTCGGTCGACGACACCCCCGTGGCGCTGCTGCAGACCTACGAGCCGGCGGCGGATCCGGTCGCCGAGACCTACCCCGTGCAGGACAGCGACCTCGGCGTCCACCTGCTGCTGGCCCCCGCCCGGAGCCGGGAGGCGGGCTTCACCGCCCGGTTCGTGGCCGCCCTCGGGGCGGTGCTGCTGGGGAACCCGGCCGTGCGCCGCATCGTCGTTGGGCCGGACGCCGGCAACGAGCTGGCCCTGGAGCGCGTCTGGCGGACAGGGTTCGAGCTGGGGCCGGAGGTGGACCTGCCGCAGAAGCCCGCGCGGCTGGCCTTCCTGCACCGGGAGACCCTCGAGGCGTTGAGCGGCGCGGCAGGCATATCGGGCTGACGCGCCCGGTCGGCCGCCCTAGCCTGCCGCGGTGGCCTACGACCCGCTGGCGGAGAGCATCGCGCTCATCGAGCGCGGTGTGCCGGACTCCCCGCCGCGGATCAGCCGGCGACGGCGGTTCGCCCCGCTGGCCGTCGACGTCGACGGGGACGCCGCCTGCACCCTCTTCGCCCGCCGCAGCGTCGGCTGCGCGGTGCAGGAGACCTGGGTGCTCGTGCGGCGCGGCGCGCAGTGGGTCCTGCTCGGGGGCGGCGGGGGCGGCGGGTTCGAGGACGACGACCTGGCCGACCGCCCCGCCGCCGCGGCCCTGGGCGGTCACCTCCTCTGGCGCGGCGGTGGCTCGTCGCTCCGGAACACCGGGCGGCTGCTGCCCTGGGGTGCCCGGTACATCACCTACGCCGTGCTCCGGGCGAGCGCGGAGGTCGACCGGGTCGTCGTCGGTCCACGGGAGATCCGGGTGCCGCGGCACGGGCACCTGGTGGTGGTCTGGGACGGCCCGCCACCGGTCGCGGAGGCGCTCGCCGCCGACGGCCGGCTGCTCGCCGCCCGTCGGGTGGACCTGCGGCGCCGCCGCCTCCCCGAGGCGTACCGCGACCCCTCCTGATCGCCCGACCAGCGCGGATGCGCCGTCCGGACTGGTCAGGGCCGGATCGGCCCCCTACCGTGGCCGGGTGCGGCGGGGAGGGCAGGACGACCGGCGAGGAGCCGGTCCCTCCGGGGCAACCCCGGGGTCTCGCAGCAGAGCAGGGCGATGCGTCACCCGCCGGACGGCGCGCTCCGCGCACGTCCCGGCGCCTCCGTCACGGAGCGGCTGCCCTCCCCGCCGTCCCTCCCGGCGGCCCGGCCGGTGACGGCGAACCGACGCGCCGAGGTCACCGCCAGCGGCGTCGCCACCGCGCTGCTGGCGGGCGCCTGGCGGCGGCGGGAGATGGTGCGCCGGGTCGCCGTCGCGCTCGGGTACCCGCGGGCACCGCGCTGGGTGGGCGCCCTGGTCGGCGAGGTGCTCGACGCCTACTGGCACCCGCCGGCCGACCGACCGCGGGAGCTCGCCCTGTTCGTGCGGGCCACCGGGGGCTGGGCCCGTGGCACCGCGTCCGGGCCGCCGCCCCGGGTGGTGCGCTGGGAGCCGGTCGCCACCTCGGTCGTCCGCCCCCGGCTCCCCACGGTCGAGCTGTCCGACCTGAGCGCCCTGGCCCGGCTGCTCGACCTGGACCAGGGCGAGCTGGCCTGGTTCGCCGACGCCCGCACCCTGGAGCGCACGGCGTCGGAGCCCCTGCGCCACTACCGCTGGCGGGCGGTGGACCGGCCGGCCGGCGTCCGGCTGCTGGCCGCACCGAAGCCCCGGCTGAAGGAGATCCAGCGGCGCCTCCTGCGGCACGTGCTCGACCCGGTCCCGGTGCACGGTGCCGCGCACGGCTGCGTGCCGGACCGGTCCGTGCGGACGGCGGCCGGCCCGCACGCCCGCGCCGCCGTCGTCCTGCGGATGGACCTGGAGCACTTCTTCGCGAGCGTCCCCGCCGCCCGCGTGCACGGGTTGCTGCTGGGCCAGGCCGGGCTCCCCGAGCCGGTCGCGTACGCGGTGACCGGCCTGGTCACCACCGTGGTGCCGGCCGCGGTGTGGCGGCGCCTCCCGCCGCCGGACGACCCCGCGGCCCGGGAGCGGCACCGGCGGCTCGGCGCGCGACTGGCCGTACCGCACCTCCCGCAGGGCGCGCCCACGTCCCCGGCGCTGGCCAACCTGGTCTGCTACCGGCTGGACCGCCGGCTCGCCGCGCTCGCCGCGTCGTTCGACGCCACCTACACCCGCTACGTCGACGACCTGACCTTCAGCGGCGGCACCCGGGTGGGCCGCGGCCGGCTGGCCGAGCTGGTCGGTGAGATCGCCCGGGACGAGGGCTTCCGGGTGAACGCCGCGAAGACCCGCGCGATCAGCTCGGCCCGCCGGCAGGACGTGCTCGGCGTCGTGGTCAACGACCACCCGGCGCTGCCCCGCCGCGAGCGGGACGCGCTGCGCGCCCTGCTGCACAACTGCGCCACCCGCGGCTGGACCACCCAGCTCCGCGGCCGCGACCCCGCCACCTTCCGGGACCACGTGCTGGGTCGGGTGGCCTGGGCCGCGTCGGTCGATCCGGCGTCCGGTGCGCGGCTGCGGGCGCTGGCCCAGCGGATCGACTGGAGCTGACCGCCGGCGGCTCGGGACGGCCCGGGACGTAGCCTCGCGGGCGCCATGTCATCAGCCGGACCGCCCACGTCACCCCTCCGGGACCGGGCCGACGCCTGCCCGGGCGCGCTGCAGACCCACTCCGCCGCCGACGGCGAGCTCGCGCGGGTGAGGGTGCCCGGTGGGCTGCTCGGCACCGACCAGCTGCGCGTCCTCGGTGCGGCCGCCGTCGAGCTCGGGGACGGCGCGCTCGAGCTCACCAGCCGTGGCAACGTGCAGCTCCGCGGGCTGCGGTCCGGCTCGGCGGGCGAGCTCGGCGGCCGGCTGGCGGCGGCCGGGCTGCTGCCGAGCGACAGCCACGAGACGGCGCGCAACCTGCTGGGCAGCGTGCTGAGCGGGCGGGCCGGGGGGCTGCTCGACGCCCGGCCGTGGGTGCGCGCCTTCGACGCCGGGCTGTGCGCCGACCCGTCGCTCGCCGCGCTGCCGGGGCGCTTCCTGGTCACGTTCGACGACGGCCGGGGCGACGTCGCCGCCCTCGGTGGGGACGTCGGCCTGTTCGCGCTCTCCCCCGGCGTCGTCGCCCTGACCCTGGCCGGCGCCGACTCCGGGTTGCGCGCCGCCCCGGCCGACGCCGTCGCCCTCGCGCTTGCGGCCACCCGGGCGTTCCTCGACGAGCGCGCCGCCCAGGGCGGGACGGCCTGGCGGCTGACCGAGCTCACCGACGGACCGGTGCGGGTGGCGGCGCGGGTGGACGGCGCGCCGGTCGGTACCCGCGTCGAGGTGCCGGCCGAGCCGCGGGTGCGCCCGATCGGTGCGGTACGGCAGGACGACGGCCGGACGGCGCTCGCCGCGGTGGTGCCACTCGGCCGGCTGACCGCCGCGCACCTCGCGCTGCTGGCCGACCTCGCGACGGAGGTGCAGCTATCGCCGTGGCGCGGGGTGGTCGTGCCCGATCTGGCCGACGGGTCGGCGGCCGGGGTGCTCGCCGACGCCGGCCTGGTGCTCGACCCCGCGAGCCCGTGGACGCGCGTGACCGCCTGCGCGGGGCTGCCCGGGTGCGCGAAGTCGCGGGCCGACGTCCGGGCGGATGCGACCGCTGCCGTGATCACCGGGCCTCTCCCGGCCCGCGGGGCGCGTCAGCACTGGGCCGGGTGCGAGCGGCGTTGCGGCCGGCCAGGTGGCGCGGTCGTGGACGTGGTCGCCACTGGCACCGGCTACCGGGTGGACACGCCGGCCAGCTGACGGCACGGTGGTTCGTCGACCTCGCAAGCTCGCTGCCAAGATCCGGCTCGAGTCTGTTGATACGCCGTTGACCTGGGGATTCGGGCTGCACGACATCCGCGACAGCGGTAGCATTCGTACATGTGTTCGATGGGTGGGTCCGATGCGCTGGGCCGGCTGGCCGCGGCGCTGGACGACCTGGCCGGTGAGGACCTGGCCGGCCGGTTCGGGCCGCAGCTCATCGAGGAACTGGGTTCGCTGCTGACCGCGGCGAACCGGCTGGCCGCGCAGGTGGCGCGCCGGGTGCGGGAGTGCGAGGTCACCCAGGCCGCCGAGCACGACGGCAAGGCGTCGATGGCCTCCTGGCTGCGCGGGCACGCCCTGTTGTCAGCCGGGGCGGCGTCGCGGCTGGTGCGGTCGGGCCGGGTGCTGCCGGAGCTGCCAGCGGTGGCCGCGGCGTTCACAGCGGGGGCGATCACCGCCGAGGCGGTGGCCGCGATCGCCCCCGTGGCCTCCCCGGCCAACCTCGCCGCGGCCGAGGCCCAGGGGGTGGACCTGGCCGGGGTTGACGCGACCCTGGCCGAGGTCGCGGCATCCCGCCCGCACGCCGAGCTGCGCCAGGTCGTGGCCCACTACCTCGCCCGCCTCGATCCCGACGGCCCCGAACCCGACCCGACCGAGGGCCGGTCGCTGTCGATGACCAAGCATGCCGACGGGTCGCTCTCCTTCCGCGGGGAACTGGACGCCGTGGGCGGGGAGAAGTTGCAGGCCGCGGTCGAATCGATCGTGCAGGCCAACCGGCCCGCCGGGGACGCCCGGACCCGCGCCCAGCAGCAGGGCGACGCCCTCGTCCAGCTGTGCGACAACGCCCTGGCCGCCGGCCACCTGCCGGTGCTGCGCACCCACAAACCGCACGTGGTGGTCCGGGTGGATCTCGAGGACCTGGTCGACCCCGCCATCGGCCCGGCCGCCGCGAAGCTCGGGTTCGGGGCGACCATCTCCGCCGCCCGCACCCGCTGGCTGGCCTGCGACGGCAACGTCAGCCGGATCGTCATCGGCCCGGAGGGCGAGGTGCTCGACTACGGCCGCCGGCAGCGGATCGCCCCGCCGCCGCTGCGCCGAGCCCTGGACCACCGCGACCGTGGCTGCGTGTTCGCCGGCTGCGATGCCCCCGCGCACTGGTGCGACGTCCACCACCTGGTGCACTGGGCAGACGGCGGGGAGACCGACCAGGACAACTGCGTGCTCCTGTGCGAACGCCACCACACCCAGGTCCACCACGGGTTCTCCATCGTCCGCCAACCCGACGGCCGATGGCGCACCTACCGGCCCGACGGCACCGAGATCCTCATCCTCCCCCGCCTCACCGGAGAACCCGAACGGGCACGAACCGGCTGACCGGGCGGCGGCCCCGCAGGGGCACCGACGTAGCCTCTGCGGCCGATGGTGGTCTACGAGTACGAGAAGGACGGCGCCGAGATCTACCGGCAGTCGTTCGCGACGATCCGCGCCGAAGCGGAGCTGGGCGGCCTGCCCGACGACGTCGCGCGCGTGGCGGTCCGGATGATCCACGCCTGCGGTCAGGTCGACCTGGTCGAGGACATCGCCTACTCCCCCGCCGTCGTGCAGCACGCCCGCGCTGCGCTCGACGCCGGCGCACCGGTGCTGTGCGACGCGCAGATGGTGGCCAGCGGCATCACCCGGCGGCGGCTCCCGAAGGACAACGCCGTCGTCTGCACCCTCAACGACCCGCGCATCCCCGGGCTCGCCGCCGAGCTGGGCACCACCCGCACCGCCGCCGCGCTGGAGCTGTGGCGCGACCGCCTCGACGGCGCGGTCGTCGCGATCGGCAACGCCCCCACCGCGCTGTTCCACCTGCTCGAGATGGTCGCCGCCGGCGCACCGCGCCCCGCCGCCGTCCTCGGCATCCCCGTGGGCTTCATCGGCGCCGCCGAGTCCAAGGACGCGCTGGCCGCCGCCGACCTGGAGTTCCTGGTCGTGCGTGGCCGCCGCGGCGGCAGCGCCATCACCGCGGCCGCGGTCAACGCGATCGCGAGCGACGTCGAATGACCGGCCGGTTGTACGGGGTCGGGCTGGGCCCCGGCGACCCGGAGCTGGTCACCGTCAAGGCCGCCCGGCTGATCGGCGCCGCCGACGTCGTCGCCTTCCACGCCGCGCGGCACGGCCGGTCGGTGGCCCGCGGCCTGGCCGAGCCCTACCTGCGCGAGGGGCAGATCGAGGAGCTGCTGGTCTACCCGGTCACCACCGAGACCACCGACCACCCCGGCGGCTACCAGGGCGCGATCGACGAGTTCTACGAGGCGGCCGCCGCGCGGCTGGCCGCGCACCTCGACGCCGGCCGCGACGTGGTCGTCCTCGCCGAGGGCGATCCGCTCTTCTACGGCTCCTACATGCACATGCACAAGCGGCTGGCGCACCGCTACCCCACCGAGGTCGTGCCGGGGGTGACCAGCGTGAGCGGCGCGGCCGCCGCGGTCGGCCGGCCCCTGGTCGAGCGGGACGAGGTGCTCACCGTGCTCCCCGGCACGCTGCCGGCCGACGAGCTCGCCGCCCGCCTGGCCGGCACCGACTCGGCGGCGGTGATGAAGCTGGGCCGCACCTTCCCGCAGGTGCGGGAGGCGTTCGAGCGCGCCGGCGTGCTCGACCGGGCCCTCTACGTCGAGCGAGCCACCACCGACCGGCAGCGGTGCCTGCCCCTGGCCGAGGTGGACCCGGCGAGCGTCCCGTACTTCTCCCTCGCCCTGCTGCCCAGCCCCCTCACGCCGCCGGTCACCGAGCCCGCGCCCGCAGCGGACCGGCCATCCGACGCCGGCGAGGTCGTCGTCGTCGGCCTCGGTCCCGGCGCGCGGAGCTGGACGACCCCGGAGGCGGCCGAGGCGCTCGCCGCCGCCGACGACCTCGTCGGCTACGGCCCCTACCTGGACCGGGTCGCGGTCAACCCGCGCCAGACCCGGCACCCCAGCGACAACCGCGTCGAGGCCGACCGCGCCGCCCACGCGCTGTCGCTGGCGCGCGAGGGCCGGCGGGTCGCGGTGGTCTCCAGCGGCGACCCCGGCGTCTTCGCCATGGCCGCCGCCGTGCTGGAGGTGGCCGAACGACCCGAGTTCACCGGCGTCCCGGTGCGGGTCGTGCCCGGTCTCACCGCCGCCCAGGCGGTTGCCTCCCGGGCGGGGGCCCCGCTGGGCCACGACTTCTGCGTGCTGTCGCTCTCCGACGTCCTCAAGCCCTGGGCGGTGATCGTCGACCGGCTGCGCCACGCCGCCGCCGCCGACCTGGTCATCGCCCTCTACAACCCGCGCTCGAAGCACCGCCCGCACCAGCTCGGCGAGGCGCTGCGGGTGCTGCTGGAGGTGCGCCCGCCGGAGACCGTGGTCGTCGTGGGGCGGGACGTCGGCGGACCCGAGGAGAGCCTCCGGGTCGGCACCCTGGGCGCGCTGGACCCCGCGACCGTGGACATGCGCTGCCTGGTGCTGATCGGCTCCTCGCAGACCCGCGTCACCGCCTCCGGCGCGGTCTACACGTCCCGCAGCTACCCGGGCTGACACGCCGGACGGGAATGCCGGCGAGATCGTTGCCCTTTCCCACCGTCGTGGCACCTCCGACGCTCCGCAGGACCCCCGCGTTCTGGACCACCGCCGGCCTGCTTCTGCTGGTCCTCGCCGCCTCGGGCGTGCCGACGCCGCTGTACCGCGTCTACCAGGAGCAGTTCGGGTTCGGCCCCGGGATGCTGACCATCGTCTTCGGCATCTACGCCTTCGCGCTCCTGGCCACGCTGCTGGTCGTGGGCGGACTCTCCGACCACGTCGGACGGCGTCCGGTCCTGGTCGGTGGGCTGCTGCTCCAGGCCGCCGCGATGGCGGTCTTCCTGGCCGCCGACGGCGTCGGCTGGCTCCTGGCGGCACGTGTAGTGCAGGGCGTGTCGGTGGGCGCGCTCACCGGCACGCTGGGCGCGCTGCTGCTGGACACCCAGCGCCACGACCGGCCGCTGGGACCTCTGCTCAACAGCGCCGCTCCGGGGCTGGGGCTCTCCTCCGGTGTCGTCGGCGCCGGGCTCGTGGTCGAGTTCGCGGCCTCGCCGACCCGCTGGATCTTCGCCGCCCTCACCGTCGCCATGGTCGTGGCCGCCGCCGTCGTGGCGGTGTTGCCCGAGACCTCCCCCCGCGCACCCGGGGCCCTGGCCTCGCTCCGCCCGACCGTGCGCGTGCCCCGGTCCCAGCGGTCGGCCTTCCTCACCGCGCTCCCGGTGCTCGTCGCCGCCTGGGCGCTCGGCGGGCTCTACCTCTCCCTCGGCCCCTCGCTGGCCGCGACCGTCTTCGGCATCGAGGCGCCGCTGGTCGGCAGCCTGCTGGTCCTGGCCATGCAGGGGACCGCTGCGGTCGGTGCGGTCGTCGGTCACAACCTGGCGCCGGAGCGGTCCATGGTCGCCGGCGCGTCGGTGTTCGCCGCCGGCGTCGCGGGGACCATCGCGGCCCTGCTGACCGTGGAGACCGCCGTCCTGTTCGTCTCGGCGGTCGTCTCCGGGCTCGGCTTCGGCATGGGGTTCCTCGGCGCCGTCGCCCTCTCCAGCGCCGGCGTGGCCCCGGCCGAGCGGGCGGGGCTGCTGTCCAGCGTCTTCGTGGTCGGCTACCTGAGCTTCAGCATTCCGGCCATCATCGCCGGTGTGCTGTCCGCCGTGGTCGGGCTCGGGACGGTCGCCGAGATCTACGCCGCCGTCCTCGTCATCCTCGCGCTGACCGCGGTCGCCGGCGTCCGGCTGCGCCGCCGAGCGACCCCGCCCGACCGGGCGACTGACGCCGCGGAGTCGCTGGCCGCCTGAGCCGGGTCAGCGCCCGGGGTACGGGGCTCCCTTCAGCGCGCGGGCCAGGTGGGCGGCGATCCCGGCCGGGGTCGCCGTCGTGGCGACGACCGCCTCCGGCGTCTCCGCGGGTGCAGCCTGACGCTGCAGATGAGGGTGAGGGCACGGAGGGCGTGGCGCCGTCCTGCGGGTGCACTGCCCCGCCGACCTGCGCAGCCGCAGACGATGATCAGGTCGCGCGCGACCGGACCCACGCCCGGGCCTCGTCCACGGTGCCGGTCACCGCGACGCCCGGCGGCAGCGGCGGACGGCGCACCAGCACGACCGGCACCCCCAGCTCGCGGGCGGCGGTCAGCTTGGCGGCGGTCATCCCGCCCCCGCTGTCCTTGGTGACGACGACCTCCACGGCGTGCGCGCGCATCAGCGCTATCTCGTCCGCCACCGTGAACGGCCCGCGGGCGAGGACCACCGTGCGCCGCCGGGGCAGCGGCGGCGACGGGGGGTCCACCGACCGCACCAGGCAGTGCCCGGGCACGTCGGCGAACGCGGCGAGCCCCTGCCGCCCGGTCGTGAGGAACACCGAGCCGTACCCGGTCACCGCTGCCGCGGCCTGGTGCAGTGACCCGACCCAGCGCCACCGGTCCCCCGGCCCGGCGGTCCAGCCCGGTCGTTGCAGTCGCAGTAACGGAATCCCGGTGGTCGAGGCCGCCTCCGCCGCCGCCGCGGTCATCCCGGCGGCGAACGGGTGCGTCGCGTCGACCACGGCCACCGTCGGCGCCTCCCGCAGCCAGGCCGCCAGCCCCTCCGCGCCGCCGAACCCGCCGATCCGCACCGCACCCGGTGGCAGCAGGGGCTCGGCCACGCGCCCGGCCAGCGAGCTGACGACGTCGATCCCGTCACCCACCAGTGCGGCGGCCAGCTGCCGCGCCTCCCCGGTCCCGCCCAGGACCAGCACCCGGCCGGTCACCCGGCACCGCCGTGCATGCTGATCACGTGACGACGGCGGATCGAACGGACGGCACGGGCCTGCGCTCGGGCTGGACCACCGGCGCCTGCGCGACCGCCGCGACCACCGCCGCCTACACCGCGCTGCTCACCGGCGAGTTCCCCGACCCGGTGACGATCGACCTGCCGCACGACCGGCACCCGTCGTTCGCGCTGGCCACCGAACGGCTCGAGGACGGCGCCGCGAGCGCGGGGGTGGTCAAGGACGCGGGTGACGACCCCGACGTCACCCACGGCGCGCTCGTCTCCGCGCGCGTGACCCACGGGGCGCCGGGCAGCGGGGTCACCTTCCGCGCGGGCGAGGGCGTGGGCACGGTGACCAAACCCGGCCTGCCGCTGCCGGTCGGCGAGCCGGCGATCAACCCGATGCCCCGGCAGTTCATCCGGGAGCACGTCGCCGCGGTCGCCGCCCGCCACGGCGGTTCCGGGGACGTCGTCGTCGAGGTGTCGGTCGAGCACGGCGCGGAGCTCGCCCGCCGGACCTGGAACCCCCGCCTGGGCATCCTGGGCGGGCTGTCCATCCTGGGCACCACGGGCGTGGTCGTCCCGTACTCCTGCTCGGCGTGGATCGACTCGATCCGCCGGGGCATCGACGTGGCCCGCGCCGCCGGGTACGCGCACGTGGCGGCCTGCACCGGCAGCACCAGCGAGCGGGTCGCCGTCGACACGTACGGGCTGCCCGAGGACGCGCTGCTGGACATGGGCGACTTCGCCGGCGCCGTGCTCAAGTACCTGCGCCGCCACCCGATCGGCCGGCTCACGATCGCCGGCGGCATCGGCAAGCTGGCCAAGCTCGCCGACGGGCACCTCGACCTGCACTCGGGCCGCTCGCAGGTGTCCTTCGAGTCGCTGGCCGGCCGGGTGCGCGGCGCCGGCGGGCCGCCGGAGCTGGTCGACGGGGTGCGGGGCGCCAACACCGCGCTGGACGCGCTCCAGCAGTGCCGGGCGGCGGGCCTGCCGCTGGGTGACCTGGTGGCCGCCGCGGCGCGGGAGACCGCGCTCGGCGTGCTGCGCGGCGCCCCCGTGGCGGTCGACGTGATCGTCATCGACCGCGCGGGCACCGTGGTCGGCCGGAGCTAGGCCTCGTCCGGTGGGACGGCCGTGCTGCAGGGGCCCGCCGCGAGCTCGCGAGCGGTGGGGGGCAGCACGGTCCTTCATCGGCATCGGCTGGTCGAGTAGAGGTGGCTGTCGGGGAACTCCCCGGCGGTCAGCACCGAGCCGACGACCACCACCGCCGTCCGCTTCACCCCGGCGTCGGTGACCTGCGCCGCGATGTCGGCGAGCGTGCCGCGCAGGATCAGCTCGTCGTCCCGGCTGGCGCGCGCGACGACCGCGACCGGGCAGTCGGCCCCGTAGGAGGGCACCAGCTCGGGCACCAGCTCGGCGATCCGCTGCACCGCCAGGTGCAGCACCAGGGTGGCCCGGGAGGCGCCGAGGGTGGCCAGGTCCTCCCCCGGCGGCATCGGCGTCGACCGCGCCGAGGTGCGGGTGAGGATCACCGTCTGCCCGACGCCGGGCACGGTCAGCTCCCGCTTCAGCGAGGCGGCCGCGGCGGCGAAGGCGGGCACCCCGGGGACGACGTCGTAGGGCACGCCGGCCGCGTCGAGGCGGCGCATCTGCTCGGCCATCGCGCTGTAGACCGACGGGTCGCCGGAGTGCAGCCGGGCGACGTCGAGCCCGGCCTCGTGCGCCGCGACCAGCTCGGCGGTGATCTCGTCCAGGTCCAGGTTCGCCGTGTCGACCAGGCGCGCGCCCGGCGGGGCGGTGTCCAGCAGCTCGCGGGGCACCAGCGCGCCCGCGTAGAGGCAGACCGGCGCGGTGGCGATGAGCCGCGCGGCCCGCACGGTGATCAGGTCCGCCGCTCCCGGGCCGGCTCCGATGAAGTGCACCGTCACGGCTTGACTCCTGACCAGATCGTCACGGGCATGGCGGCCTTCCAGCCGGTGAAGCCACCCACGGGTGCGGCGGTGGCGACGCCGAGGCGCACCAGCTCACCGCCGTGCCGCGCGTGCCGGTCGGCCAGCACGGCCTCGCTCTCCAGCGAGACCGCGTTGACCACCAGCCGCCCACCCGGCGGCAGCGCGGCCCAGCAGGCGTCCAGCACGCCGGGGGCGGTCGCGCCGCCCCCGACGAAGACGGCGTCCGGGGCGGGCAGCCCCGCCAGCGCGTCCGGGGCGCTGCCCTGCACCACCCGCAGGTCGGGGACGCCGAGCCGCCCGGCGTTGCGCGCGATCCGCGCCACCCGCTCCGGCCTGCTCTCCACGGCGACCGCGCGGCAGGACGGGTGGGTGCGCATCCACTCGATGCCGATGGAGCCGGCGCCCGCCCCGACGTCCCAGAGGAGCTGCCCCGGCAGCGGGGCCAGCCGGGCCAAGGTCACCGCCCGGACGTCGCGCTTGGTCAGCTGGCCGTCGTGCTCGTAGGCCTCGTCGGGCAGCCCGGGAAGGGGCGGCAACGGCACCGTGCCCGGATCGGCCACCACCTCGACCGCGGTGACCACCAGCGGGTCGGTGTCCGGGTACGGCCAGGTGGCCGCGGTGCCGGTGAACGCCCGCTCCCCCGGCCCGCCGAGCTGGGCCAGGGCGGTGAGCCGGCTGGCCCCGTGGCCGAGCTCGACCAGCAGCGCCGCGACCGCGGCCGGGGTCGAGCCGTCGGAGCCCAGCACCAGCAGCCGACGCCCCGGCGTCACGTGCGGCGCGAGCAACTGCACCGGCCGGCCGACGACGGAGACCACCTGCGTCTCCTCCCCCGCCCAGCCCAGCCGCGCGCAGGCCAGCGTGACCGAGGACGGGTGCGGGACGACGTCCACCGCCTCGGGGCCGAGCAGCCGCACCAGCGAGGTGCCGACGCCCGAGAGCATCGGGTCACCGCTGGCCAGCACCACCACCCGTCGACCGGGGTGCGCCGTGGCCACCTCCCGCAGCGCCGGCGCCATCGGCGAGGGCCAGGGCACCCGATCGGCGGCCACCTCCGCCGGCACCAGGCCGAGCTGCCGGGCGCTGCCGCGCAGCACCTCGGCGTCGGCGATCTCCCGCCGGGCGCGCGGGGACAACCCGTCCCAGCCGTCCGCGCCGATGCCCACGACCACGATCGGGCGCTCGGCGGGGACCTCCGGGGCTGGCACGGGCGCCGATCCTAGGGAGCGCTCCGGAGAGCGGTCGGTGCACGGGCACCGGGAGGGCGCCGGCGGGCCCGGCGGCGGCGGGCTCAGGCGGGTGCCGGACCGACGTGCAGCCGTCGTTTGGCGACCGCGATGGGGAGCTGACCCAGGGGGCGGCGGGCAGCACCCAGAACGTCGGGTTGCCCGTCTCGGCGACCAGCAGGGCGGTCACCAGGGCGATGTAGGAGCCGCCGAGCAGGTGCGGCTGCAGCGTGGCCCAGTGACGCCATCCCCGCCGACGGGCGAGCGCGCCCGCCACGGCGAGGATCTCGGTGAGGACGGCGACGGGCAGGAGCCAGAGCAGGCCGGGCGACGTCGCCGCGAGGATCCCTCCGGTGGCGGCGACGAGCACGACGGCGGCCTGGTAGCCGGCCGCCGGCCACCGGCCTCCCCGCCCCGCGCAACGGGCCACCAGCCACACCGGCCCGAGGAGCAGCCCGACGGTGCCGACGACGACGTGGACGGAGAGCAGCGCGTCATGCACGTCCGGCACCCCCTCCGGGTGAGCCGTACAGCATCCCGGTCGCCCGCCGGGCGAGATCGAGCAGCGCGTCCTCGCCCGCGTCGGGGGCGAGCCCGGCTCCAGCGAGGTTCCCGGTCGCCGCGAGGCCGGCGAATCCGTGCACCAGCGACCAGGCGGCCACGACGGCGGCCCGGGCGTCGTCCACCCGGCCGGCCGAGGACAGCGCGTCCGCCCCGCCCTGCAGCACCGCGAACGTCCGGGCCCGGGCGGCGGAGAGCTCACCGTCGGCCGGATCGAGGACGTCAGGGGTGAACATCACCGCGAAGTGGCCGGGGTGGTCGCGGGCGAAGCGCACGTAGGCCACACCGACCTCGCGGAAGTCCGTGGCGGCCGCCTCCTCGAGAGCCCGGGCGAGGAGCCGGTGGCCTTCGGCGGCCAGGGCCGTCAGCAGGCCCACTCGAGACGAGAAGTGGTGGCGATGCGCGGCGTGCGACACCCCCACCGCCCGGGCCAGCGCCCGGATGGACACCGCGCCGACCCCGGAGCGCGCCGCCACCTCGGCCGCCGAGCGCAGCAACGCGGCGCGCAGGTCGGCATCTCTCCGGAGCTCACCCACGGGCACAGCTTGTCACTGACAAGTTGTCACTGGCAAGCCGGAGGGGCGGCGGCAGCGGCGGATCCGACCGGCCCGGGGGCTGTCGGCCCCGTGACCGGTTGTGGTCTGATGACGCCGCCACACGCGACGGCAGTGGAGGAAGCCCGGTGAGAATCCGGCGCGGTCCCGCCACTGTGAGCCGGTTCTCCGGTTAGTCAGGAACTCCCGCCGTCGCCTCCTGCCACCTCCGGGCGTGGACACCCGGGGAGAGGACGCGTGCCATGCGCGGGTACCCCGCATGACTTTTCCCTTCACCGCCGTCGTCGGCATGGACGACCTGCGGCTGGCCCTGCTGCTCAACGCCGTCTCCCCCGCCGTCGGCGGGGTGCTGGTGCGCGGCGAGAAGGGCACGGCGAAGTCGACGACGGTCCGCGCGCTGGCCGCGGTCCTGCCGCCGGTCGACGTCGTCGCGGGCTGCCGGTTCGCCTGCGACCCCGCCGCGCCCGACCCCGCCTGCCCCGACGGCCCGCACGAGCCGGGCGCGGCGGCCCGCACCCGCGCGGCCCGGCTGGTCGAGCTACCGGTCGGCGCCTCCGAGGACCGGCTCGTCGGCTCCCTGGACCTGGAGCGGGCGCTCACCGAGGGGGTCAAGGCCTACGAGCCGGGCCTGCTCGCCGCCGCCCACCGCGGGGTGCTCTACGTCGACGAGGTCAACCTGCTGCACGACCACCTGGTGGACCTGCTGCTCGACGCCGCCGCGCTGGGGACCGCCTACGTCGAGCGCGAGGGCGTCTCGGTGCGGCACGCCGCCCGCTTCCTGCTGGTCGGCACCATGAACCCCGAGGAGGGTGAGCTCCGCCCGCAGCTGCTGGACCGGTTCGGGCTGACCGTGGAGGTCGCCGCCCCGCGCGACCCCGCCGTCCGCGCGGAGGTCGTGCGCCGGCGGTTCGCCTCCGACGCCGACCCGGCCGGTTTCGCCGCGCAGTGGGCCGCCGACGAATCGGCGCTGGCCGCCCGCATCGCCGAGGCCCGCGCCCGCCTGCCGCGCGTGGTGCTCTCCGACGCCGCCCTGCGCCAGGTCACCGCCGTCTGCGCCGCGTTCGACGTCGACGGTCTGCGCGCGGACATCGTCACCGCCCGCGCGGCGATCGCGCACGCCGCCTGGTGCGGGCGCGAGGAGGTCACCGAGGACGACGTGCGGGTGGCCGCCCGGCTGGCGCTCCCGCACCGGCGCCGGCGCAACCCGTTCGACGCGCCCGGGCTCGACGAGGAGACCCTGGACCAGGCGCTGGAGGAGAGCCGGCCCGAGGACGGGGGCCCGGAGGACGGCGCACCCGACGACGACGGGCCCGACGACGACGGCCCGGGGGGCGGGGCTCCCGACGGCGGCGCCCCGGACCCCGGCGCAGGAAGCACTGCCGACGGATCCGGCGCCGGAACGCAGGAGGAGCCTCCTGTGCCCGAGGACGGCGGGGGTGCCGGCGAGCCGCCGACGACGGCGCCGCGGGGCGAGGGCGGCGGGCACACCGACGCCGCCCCGGCGCCGGAACGGGCCGCGGTCGCCCCGTCGGAACCGTTCCGCACCCGGCGGCTGGAGGTGCCCGGCATCGGTACCGGGGCCGCGGGCCGGCGGTCGCGCGCGCGGTCGGAGCGCGGCCGGGTGGTCGGGTCGACCCGCCCCGAGGGCTCCGTCACCAAGCTGCACCTCGCCGGCACCGTGCTGGCCGCGGCGCCCCACCAGCGCGCCCGCGGCCGCAGCGGCCCGGGGCTGCGGATCGAGCGCGAGGACCTGCGCCAGGCCGTGCTCGAGGGCCGGGAGGGCAACCTCGTGCTGTTCGTCGTCGACGCCAGCGGCTCGATGGGCGCCCGCTCGCGGATGGCGGCGGTGAAGGGCGCCGTCCTCTCCCTGCTGCTCGACGCCTACCAGCGCCGGGACAAGGTCGGGCTGATCACCTTCCGCGGCGGCGCGGCCGAACTCGCGCTGCCGCCCACCTGGTCGGTCGAGGCGGCCGCCGCCCGCCTCGGCAACCTGCCCACCGGCGGGCGCACCCCGCTGGCCGCCGGGCTGCTCGAGGCGCACCGCACGCTCACGCTGGAGCGGGTGCGCGACCCGCGGCGCCGCCCGCTGCTGGTCGTCGTCACCGACGGCCGGGCCACCGGTGCTCGCGGCGGCGACCACCTGGGCGAGGCCCGCCGCGCGGCCGGCCTGCTGGCCGGCGCGGAGGTCGCGAGCGTCGTCGTCGACTGCGAGTCCGGACCGGTGCGGCTGGGGCTGGCGGCCTCCCTGGCCTCCGCGCTGGGAGCGCAGACGCTGCGGTTGGAAGAGCTCGGCGCCGAGTCGCTGGCGAGCACCGTCCGCGACGCGCGGAAGGCGGCCTGAGGTGCCGCAGGGGCAGGTGAGCGTCGTCCCGCAGGACGGGCTGACCACGAGGCAACGCCGCAACCGCCCGCTGCTCGCGGTGCACACCGGCGAGATGAAGGGCAAGTCCACCGCCGCGTTCGGCATGGCGATGCGGGCGTGGAACCAGGGCTGGTCGATCGCCGTCTACCAGTTCGTCAAGAGCGCCAAGTGGAAGGTCGGCGAGGAGAACGCGCTGACCGCGCTGGGCCGGCTGCACGAGCAGACCGGTGAGGGCGGGCCGGTCGTCTGGCACAAGATGGGCGCGGGCTGGAGCTGGTCGCGCAAGCACGGCGAGGAGACCGACCACGCCGCCGACGCCGCCGAGGGCTGGGCGCAGATCAAGCGCGACCTCGCCGCCGAGGCGCACCGGTTCTACGTGCTCGACGAGTTCACCTACCCGCTGAAGTGGGGCTGGGTGGACGTCGACGACGTGGTGGAGACGCTGACCGCCCGGCCCGGCAGCCAGCACGTCGTCATCACCGGGCGGGACGCTCCCCCGGCGCTGGTCGAGGCCGCCGACCTGGTCGTGGAGATGACCAAGGTGAAGCACCCGATGGACGCCGGCCAGAAGGGCCAGCGGGGCATCGAATGGTGACCGTGCCGCGGATCGTGGTGGCCGCGCCGTCGAGCAACGCCGGCAAGACGTCGGTCACCACCGGGCTGATCACCGCCCTCACCGCCCGCGGGCTGACGGTCTCCCCGCACAAGGTGGGCCCCGACTACATCGACCCCGGGTACCACGGGCTGGCCGCCGGCCGGCCGGGCCGCAACCTCGACCCCTGGCTCGTCGGCGAGGAGCGGATCGCGCCGCTGCTCCTGCACGGGGCCCGCGGTGCCGACGTCGCCGTCGTCGAGGGCGTCATGGGCCTGTTCGACGGCGCCACCCACCCCTCGGTGGAGCCGGGGTTCGCCTCCACCGCGCACGTGGCCGGGCTGCTGCGCGCGCCGGTGGTGCTCGTGGTCGACGCCTCCTCGCAGGCCCGCAGCGTCGCCGCCCTCGTGCACGGGTTCGCCTCGTTCGACCCGTCGGTGCGGCTCGGCGGCGTCGTGCTCAACCGGGTCGGCAGCGACCGGCACGAGACGATCCTGCGCGAGGCGCTCGGCGCCGCCGGCGTCCCGGTCCTGGGCGCGATCCGGCGGCTGGAGACGCTCCACACACCCTCCCGCCACCTGGGCCTGGTGCCGGCCGCCGAGCGGTCGGCCGAGGCGGTGGCCACGGTGCGCCGGCTCGGCGAGGTCGTCGCCGCCGGGGTGGACCTGGCCGCGGTGCTGCGGCTGGCCCGCTCGGCCCCCGATCTCGTGGCGCAGCCCTGGGACCCGGGCGCGGAGGTGGTGCCGGCGGGCGGCCGGCCTCAGATCGCCGTCGCCGGCGGCCCGGCGTTCACCTTCGGCTACGCGGAGAACGCCGAGCTGCTCGCGGCCGCCGGCGCCGAGGTGGTGACCGTCGACCCGCTGCGCGACGAGGCGCTCCCCCCGGGCACCGCCGGGCTCGTCGTCGGCGGTGGCTTCCCCGAGGTCTACGCCGCGGAGCTGTCGGCCAACGAGTCCCTGCGGGCAGACGTCGCCGCGCTCGCCGCCCGCGGCGCCCCGATCGCCGCCGAGTGCGCCGGCCTGCTCTACCTGGCCCGGGAGCTGGACGGCGTCCCGATGTGCGGCGTCCTGGACGTCGGGACGGCGATGGCCCCCCGGCTGACCCTCGGCTACCGCGCTGCCGTCGCGACCGCCGACTCCGTGCTGGCCCCCGCCGGCACCCGGGTGCGCGGCCACGAGTTCCACCGCACGCACGCCGATCCCCCCGCCGGCCCCACCCCTGCCTGGCGGTGGTCGGCAGCTCCGCCGGGGCCCGCTCACGCGGAGGGGTTCGTCTCCGGCGGGGTCCACGCCTCCTACCTGCACCTCAACTGGGCGGGCGCCCCCGCGCTCGCCCAGCGCCTCGCCGCCGCGTGCGCGCATACGCCGTCCTCCCGATCGGAGCAGCACCATGCACATCGCTGAGGGGTTCCTGCCCGCCGGTCACGCGATCGGCTGGACGATCGCCGCCGCGCCCTTCGTCGTGCACGGCGCCCGGGCCGTGGTGACGGAGGTGCGGGAGAACCCGGAGTCGACCCTCCTGCTCGGCGCGGCCGGGGCGTTCACCTTCGTGCTCAGCGCGATCAAGCTGCCCTCGGTCACCGGCAGCTCGAGCCACCCGACCGGCACGGGGCCGGGCGCCATCCTCTTCCGGCCGCCGGTGATGGCGCTCCTCGGCACGATCGTGCTGCTGTTCCAGGCGCTGCTGCTGGCGCACGGTGGGCTCACCACGCTCGGGGCCAACGCCTTCGCCTTCGCCGTCGTCGGGCCGTGGGCCGGGTACGCCGTCTACCGGCTGACCCGCGCGGCCGGGGCCGGGCTGCTGCCCGCCGTCTTCGCCGGGGTCGCGCTGGCCGACCTGGCCACCTACGTCACCACGTCGATCCAGCTCGCGCTCGCCTTCCCCGACCCGGTCAGCGGCCTCGCCGGGGCGCTGGCCAAGTTCCTCGGCGTCTTCGCCGTCACCCAGATCCCGCTGGCCATCGGCGAGGGCCTGCTCGGCGTGATGCTGTTCCGCGTGCTCACGGTCAACGCCCGCCCCGAGCTCGAGCGGCTCGGCATCCTGAAGCCCGCCCCCGTCCCCGCAGCCGCGCCCGCCGGAGGTACCGCGTGAACCGCCGCGCGCTCGTCAACACGCTCCTCGTCGTGGCGGTGATCGCGCTGTTCGCGGTCCCGCTGCTGCTCGACGGGGGCAGGTCGGAGTTCGGCGGCACCGACGCGGCGGTGACCGAGGAGCTCGAGGCCGACGGCTACACCCCGTGGTTCGACTCGCTGTTCAGCCCGGCCGGTGAGGTCGAGTCCGGGCTGTTCGCCCTGCAGGCCGCCCTCGGCGGCGGCGTGCTCGGCTACGTGCTGGGCCGGCTGCGCGGCCGGCGGGCGGCAGCTCCGGGGCCCGCCACGAGCACTCCGGCGGAGACCGAGCCGCGGTGAGCGGCCTCGCGGTCGACGACGCGGCGTGGCGCAGCGCGTGGCGCGGGCGTTCGCCCGGGGACAAGCTGCTGCTCTGCGCGGGCCTCGTCGGCTGCGCGCTGGTGCTGCCCGCCTGGCCGGGCAGCGTGCTCGTCGGGCTGACCGCCGTCGGGCTGGCGCTCGGCCCGGCCCGGGTGCCCGCCCGCACCTTCGGCCGGGCGATCCGCTGGCCGCTGGCGTTCATCGCGATCGGTGCGCTCACCGCGGTGATGTCCGTCGGTGACGGCGGCATCGGCTGGGCGCCGGACGCCGCTGCCCGGGCCGGCTCGCTGGTCGGTCACTCGGTCGCCGGCAGCGCCGCGGTCCTCCTCCTGGCCACCACCACCCCGATGTCGGACCTGCTGCCCGCGCTGCGCCGGCTCCGGGTCCCGGCCGCGGTCGTCGAGGTGGCGGGCGTGACCTACCGGCTGCTGTTCGTGCTGCTCGACAGCCTGCACACGATCCGCGAGGCGCAGACCGCGCGGATGGGCTGGTCCTCCCCGCGCCGCTCCTACCGCTCCGCCGGGTTGCTCGCGGCCGGGGTGCTCACCCGCTCCTGGGACCGCGCCCGCCGCCTGCAGGAGGGCCTGGCCGGGCGGGGCATGGAGACCGACCTGCGCGTGCTGCCCGAGGTGCTGCCGTCGTCCCGGCTCTTCCTGGCCACGGCGCTCACCGGCCTGGCGGGGATCGTCGCGGTCAGCGTGGTGGTGGCATGAGCCACCGGACCCTCGGCGCCACCGGGCTGGTCGTCGGTTACGAGCGCGGCCGGCCGGTCCTCGACGGCGCCGACCTCACCGTCCCCGCCGGCCGGCGGCTGGCCGTGCTCGGCGCCAACGGCTCGGGCAAGACGACGCTGCTGCGCTGCCTGTCCGGCGCGCTGGCGCCCGTCTCCGGCGCGGTGACCGTGGACGGCGTGCCGCTGGAGCACACCCGTGGCGGCCTGCGGCGGCACCGGCAGATCGTCCAGCTGGTGCTGCAGGACCCCGACGACCAGCTGTTCTCCGCCTCCGTGGCGCAGGACGTCTCGTTCGGTCCGCTCAACCTGGGGCTGGACGAGGACGCGGTGCGGGCGCGGGTCGCCGAGGCCCTCGACCTGCTCGCCGTCGACCACCTCGCCGCCCGGCCCACCCACCAGCTCTCCTACGGCGAACGCAAGCGGGTGGCGATCGCCGGCGCGGTGGCGATGCGGCCGTGCGTGCTGCTGCTCGACGAACCGACCGCCGGGCTGGACCCGTCCGCGGTCACCGAGGCGCTGGCCGCGCTCGCCCGGCTGCAGGAGCACGACTCCACCGTGGTGATGAGCACCCACGACGTCGACCTGGCGCTGCGCTGGGCCGACGAGGTGGCCGTCGTCGTCGACCGCGCGGTGGTGCAGGGCGCCCCGGACGACGTCCTCGGCGACGGCGAGCTGCTGGCCCGCGCACGGCTCTCCCGCCCCTGGGCGCTGGAGATCGGGGCCCGGCTGCGCGAGCTCGGCCTGCTCCCCGAGGGGCCCCTCCCCCGGGACGCCGCCGGGCTGCTCGGTGCCCTCCCCGACCGGCCCGGGGTGCCCACGTGAGGACCGTCGGCGTCGGGCTGGCCACCGGGGTGAGCGCCGCCGAGGTGCTCGCCGCGGTCGACGCCGTGCTCCCCCGGCCGTGCGGGCCGGTCCGGCTGGCCACCCTGGACACGCGCGTGCGCGAGCCGGGGCTGGTCGACGCCGCCGCCCTGCGCGGCTGGCCGCTCGCCGGCCACCCGGCCGAGGCGCTGGCGGGGGTGCGGGTGCCCGCACCCTCCGGCGCGGTCGCCGACCGGGTGGGCACCCCGTCGGTCGCCGAGGCCGCGGCGCTCCTCGCGGGCGGGGTGCTGGAGGTCGGGAAGACGGTGCGCGGCCGGGTGACCGTCGCCGTCGCACGGCCGCCGGACCCCGCTCCCGAGCCCCGCCCACCGCACCCGATGCCCCAGGAGGACCTGTGACCACCCAGCCCGGCGGCGACGGCCTGCACCCGGTCGGGCTGCGGCTGGCCGGCCGGCGCGTGGTCGTCGTGGGCGGGGGTGCGGCCGCGCACCGCGGGGTGACCGGCCTGCTCGCCGCCGGCGCGGAGGTGGCGGTGGTCAGCCCGGTGCTGACGCCGGCGCTGGAGTCGGCCGCCGCCGCCGGGCGCCTGGAGTGGTGCCCGCGGCCCTACGCCGCCGGGGATCTGACCGGTGCGTGGTTCGCGCTGGCCGCGACCGGCGATCCCGACGTCGACGCCGCGGTGGCCGGGGACGCCGACCGGAACCGGGTCTTCTGCGCGCGCGCCGAGGGCCCCGGGGCGGCCAGCGCCGAGCTGCCGGTCACCGGGCGCGCCGGTGACCTCGTGGTGGCGGTGCACGACGCGGCCGACCCCCGGGCGGCGGCCGGGCTCCGCGACGCGGTCCTCGCCGGGGTCGCCGACGGCACCCTGCCGGTCCGCCGGTCCGACGGCGGGCCGGGGCGGGTCGTCCTCGTCGGCGGCGGCCCGGGTGACCCGGGGCTGATCACCGTGCGCGGCCGGCAGGCGCTGGCCACCGCCGACGTCGTCGTCGCCGACCACCTCGGCCCCCAGTCGCTGCTCGCCTCCCTCCCCCCCGAGGTGGAGGTCATCGACGCCTCGAAGCTGCCCCGCGGCCGCTCCATGGCCCAGGAGACCATCAACGACCTGCTGGTCACCCACGCCCGCGCCGGCCGCCGCGTCGTGCGCCTCAAGG